>JACMMA010000066.1 GCA_014379275.1 Armatimonadota bacterium
TCGCGCAACGTGCCCTACGGCTACGGCGGACACACGCGCCCGTATGATTACGAAGGCACGAATAACGACGTATCGGTGGAACGACTCGGGATGCCGGATGTCGCCCGTGCCCCCGGTGGCTATATCTGGGAGGCGGCGCAAAAAGCGGGCGTGTCCGTGCGCAACTACGGCTTCTTCGTGACGTTCGACGGGGCGGCACCGCGTACCCCCGAGGGACGCACCGAGGAAGGAGCCGGGAAGCAGGTTGCGGCGCACACCGCCCTCGCTCCGAACACCGACCCCGATTTCCGCGAGTATGACATCAACTATCCCGACAGCGACGCGGCGGCGAAACACGGGATCGCCCCGCCGAGAAGGGCACTGGCGACGTTCGGCGCGTACAAAGCACCGTCGCGCATCAGCGAGTTTCTACGCGAGTATAACGGCTTTGTCCAAACGAAAACGATGCCGGGGTTGTCGCTGGTGCGTCTGCCGCGGGACCATACGTCGGGCACCACGCCCGACGCGCCGTCCGCGCGGGCGATGGTCGCCGATAACGATTACGCGGTCGGCCAGTTGGTCGAGGCGGTGTCGCGCTCGCCGTACTGGAAAAAGACCGCGATCTTTATCGTCGAGGATGACGCGCAGAACGGCTATGACCACGTGGACGCGCACCGCTCCATAGCATTCGTGATCAGCCCGTTCGTGAAGCGCGGCAGTCATGACAGCCGTTTCTATAACACCGACTCGACACTGCACACGATGGAAAATCTGCTCGGCATTGATCCGATGAACCAGTATGATGCCATCGCGTCGACGATCAACGTGTTCACCAGCAAGCCGGATAACACCGAGCCGTACACCGCGATCCTGCCGGACAAAAAGATCATCGGCGAGGTCAACACCCGGACCGCGTACCGCGCCGCCGACAGCCTCAGCCTGCTCAACCCGATGCGGGAGGAGTCCGCGCCCGACGAACTGCTCAACGAGATCCTGTGGCGCGACGCGAAGGGTAAAAACGCCCCACTCCCGGCGAAACGCTACGGGGTAAAGATGACGGTGCGCGGGTTGCCGTTCGCAGGCGAGGACGATTAACGGGGGTTTGTAAACCCCCGAAAGCGAATCGGGTATGATATTCCCGAATATTATGCCCGATACGTCTCCCGCGCCGGAATCCCCCTTTGCCCGCTATCTGCTCCTCGCTACGCTCGTTTTTTATGCGGTGGTGCAGATAATCTGGATGCAGGCGACGCCGCTACAGGCGATCTCGCTTCCCGATAACTTGCCGAAAGCGCGGGCGACCGCTCCGCTTCTCGTCGGGCTGGGGCCGGATGAGAAAGAGCATTACCTTTATATTCTCTCCCTCGCCGAACGCGGGCGGATCCCGAAACCGTCCCCTTCCTACCGCACGTCGCCGGACGATTATGTTTCCTATCAGGCGCAACACCCGCCGCTTTTCTACGCCGTCGCGGCGGTAGTGTACAAAGTAGTACACCCGTTCGTTGGGGATGCGAACATCTGGTACGTCCTGCGTGGACTGTGCATCGCGTGTGGTTTCGGCGTGATTGTGCTCGCCGATAAAGCCGCGAAAACGGCGTTCGGCGACCGACCGCTCGTCGCTCTCGGCACCGCGCCGTTCGTCGCGTTCCTGCCGATGTTCGGGCACATGACCGGCAACCTGTCGAACGAACCGCTGGCGATGGTGTTCGGTGCGGCGGTCTGGCTACAATCGGTACGGCTCCTGCGAGGGACACAAAGCCTGACGCTCCGTAGCGCGGTGATCCTGGGCGCGACGCTCGCGCTTGCCTGTCTCACCCGGTTGACCGCGCTGATGTGGCTGCCGGTTGTTGCGGTCGCGCTGTTTCGGAACCTCACCCTTCCGTCCCCTGTCCCTGCCGGACCGACACGGACAGGGGGGTGGGGGGTGAGGTTATCCGCTTTCACCACATTCGCCCTGCTCCTCGCGCCGTGGTTGATCTATAATCAGGTCGCGTATGGGAAGGCGTTCCTGCGGACGTTCGACCGACCGCTTTTGGACCGGGGTCCCCTCGCTGATTTCTTCGGGCGCGGTATCGTTCCCGCCGAGTTCCCCTTGCCGATCAACGCGACGCAGACGATGCTTTGGTACGCGGGGACGGCGTGGCTACCGGTCTGGCTGACGCAGTTTTACCAGGCGATGGATGTGCGCCCTCTCCTGCTTCTCGCGGATGCCATCGCGGTAATACTGATTGTGCTGAATGTCGGCAAACTGACACGAAACGACGCGCCGGATTCGCAAGGGAAAGTGATCATCGGTGCCGCGATCGCCGTAATCACGTTCTGCCTGGCGGCTCTGGTTCAGCAACAACTGTTTTCCGACTGGAACGTCGTGCTGTCTGCCGGTCGCTACCTGGTCGCCGCCGCGCCCGCGACCGGACTACTGTTCGTCTTCGCGCTGTCCGCCATCAAGCCGTTAAACCGCCCCTGGTTTGCCGCTACGTTGACGCTGGTTATGTTCGCATTCGGCGCTTATGCCGCGAAAACCGTCGAGCAGTTTTACATCGACCGCCCGAAGCAAGCCGAAGTCCAGCCGATAACGTCGGGCTAAAAGGTTCGCCCCCCCGTCCCCCAATCCCGGGGGAGCAAGAGGAATTTCGAGGAGTCGCGTCCGCCAGTCGGACGGATCTCCTGTGCTCTTGCTCCCCCAGTATTGGGGGCCAGGGGGCGACCTCTTACTCTGTCAGGAGCGATTAGTTTGTCACAACGACCGCGTGGCGCAACGTACCGACACCGGGGCAACCCAGCGTGAACGTTCCTTCTACAGTCTGCGTCGTGCCCGCTGGAACCGTGACGGTGTAATACGTCACCGGGGTGGCGCGGACGAGCACCTGTTGCCAGACACCGGCGACGTCCTTGTAGGCGATCGGGCTACCGCTGCCGGACGAGTTGTTGAGCGTCAGTGAGAAAGTCCGGTCGCGGGTGCCGTTGTTCGTCAGCGTGACCACGTCGCGGTAGATGATCCCCCA
>JACMMA010000462.1 GCA_014379275.1 Armatimonadota bacterium
AACTCCTCGCTCAAAGTTTGCGGCGGACGTTCGGCGATCTCCGCCGCGAGGCGTGCCAGGGACGAGGCATCCCAGTCCACCGCCCGGGGCGGCAACACCTTGCCCATGATCACCGCCGTGCCCACGCCCGGCGCGGTTTCGACGTGGAACGTGTCCATGATGGCGCTGGCGCCGGTCAGCCCTTTGCCCGCACCGCTCGCGTCCTCGTGTTTCGGGGTGTACTCCGCTTTGGTGATTCCCGGTCCCGCGTCCCACACACGGATCTGGAACACCGGCACTTCCCCCGGCACCACTACGAAGGAGACTTCGCCGCCGTTGGCATATTGCCAGGCGTTGCGGGCGATCTCGGAGACGGCGGTCGCGATGCGCGTCTGGTCGTTGCCGTTGAACCCGAGCGACTCGGCGATGTCGCGTGCGATCTGGCGGACATAAACGGCGTCGGCGGCGAGGCGGATTTGTAGCGTCAGAATTGGAAGCATCGTCAAAGCAGACCTCCTGTTTCGGTCTGTATCCGGGCGATAACGACGGTCGCGTCGTCATTCGTCCGCTGGAAATCCCGGTAAAGTACACCGGCGATGATCGCCGGTTGCTGGACCAACAGCGCGGGATAGGCGGAAAGCGGTCCCAGGGTAGCGATGCCGTCCGAACTCAGCAGGAGCAAAGCGCCAGGGGTGTAGAGGTAGGTCATCTCTTGCACTTTGCGCATCTGATAGCCGACAATACCGTGATAGGACATCATGCTGCTACTGACATCGTTCATGATCTCGCCGGCGATGTTGCCGACGCCCACGAAACAGACCGTTCGCGTATCCTCGTCGACGTCCACCACGGCGACCGCCGCCCCGCGCGTACCGTGCAACGCGGCGTGTACCGCTTCGAGTATTCCGCTCGGGCGTGCGTGGACGTGTTTATGAAAAGCTCTCACCGCCGACTGTCCCGCCTGCGCCGCCTCCGGGCCATGCCCTAGCCCGTCCGCCACCATGAAAACGTGCCGGCGATCCACGTGCGCCGCCGCCCAGTGGTCGCCGCACGCCTCCTGTCCGGGCTTGGGGCGGTTCACCGCGCCCACGGTCACCGGGCTTTCGCCGCCCGCCTGATCTGCCCACAAGTAACAAAGAAGAACGGTCCCCCGTCCGACCACGGAATAGATGTCGAGCGACGCGGCGAGACGACGCACCGCTCCCAATCCCGTGCCGGAAGTCCCCCCGGTGGAAAAGCCGTCCTCCAAACACCGCGAAACATCGGCCATGCCCGGTCCCTTGTCGAGGGCGAGTATCTCCACGCCGGGGATCGCGTCGCCCGTTTCCACGGCCCGAAGCAGGATCTCGCCCCGCCCCGCGTGCCGGAGGATGTTGTTGGCTATTTCGGTGACGATGATGGCGAGGTTGCCTTGCCGGGTCTCGTCGAAGCCGAGAAGACGGGCGAGTGTGCCGACGGCGCGGCGCGCCTCGCCGACCTGGCTTGCTTCTTCCACGGGGAACGAAAGCGAGGCGCGGGGCGACATGAGCGACCCGCCGTCCTCACTTCCAGCGTATAAGTGTGACACGCGTGCCCTCCCCGAGTTTTGTCTCGACGTAAAACTCATTCACCAGCCGCTTCGCCCCGCCGAACCCTAAACCCATGCTACCGCCGGTGGAGTAGCCGTTCGTGAGTGCCTGCTCCACGCTGGCGATGCCGGGACCCTTGTCCTCGAAATGTAGCCGCAGCCCTTTACGCAGGCTGTCAGCGACGACGATTTCCAGCGTGGCGGTGCCCCCGTTGCCGTAGACGAGGGTGTTGCGCGCGATCTCGCTCGACGCGGTGACGATCTTGGTCTGGTCTACGGAACCGAATTGCAGTTCCGTCGCCCAGACGCGAACCGCCTGACGTACCAGGACCACGTCCTGCTCGGTCTGGATGACCAGCGCCTGACTCTTCTCAATGGTCATCCCGGGCCTCCCCTTGCTTCACCGCCGGGTCGCTTAGAGCCGAGCGCAGGAGCGTCATGCCCTTGTCGACGTTCAGAGCGGTGCGGACCCCCTGCAAGGAAAGGCCCAGTTCCACAAGCGTGATGGCGACCGCGGGGCGCATGCCGACCACCACAG
>JACMMA010000463.1 GCA_014379275.1 Armatimonadota bacterium
AAAGATTGACAGCAGACGAAGCGCGTCGCGTTGCCCCTTCCTTGTTGCCAATAATCGAGGGATTGACGGGCTCCCCGCGCCGGCGCCGGGCTATCGGGGAGGACGTCGTAGAGCGTCTGTACCGCCTCTGGGAGGATCTGGGCGGACAGACTGCCCCGTTTAGCGGGACATCGATGACAACCCTCCTTGCTCGCACACTGCACTGCCTGCGCCCGGAGCGGTTTCCGGAGAGCCAGGAGGTTGTCAGCCGTATGCTCATCGTTATGGCGCAGGGCGCCCTGGGTGAGGCGACAACGGACTGAGAGCACTACCACACCGCGCGGGACGTGCTGGCCTCCTGGCAGAGCGTCATCCAAAAAGTTATACGGCAGATGCTAGGAAAGCGTGAAGCCCCCATCATATCCTCACCGTGCACGAACGGATGCGGGCATGCAGGATTTTGTACTCCCGGGTTTATCGACCGCTTACCAGTCGTGCTCGACGGTGCCGGCTTCGATCTTCTTGATAGACAGACCGGTAGGCGCGTCGCGTTCGGCGATCTCGAGCGCCCAGGCTTTGGCATTCTGGAGCGCCTCATGGTGGTCGGCGGCCTGCACCTTGACGGGCAGGGTGTATACCCCTTGCTTGCCGCCTTCGGTGTCTTTGGGGGGATGCATCCCGAAGTGGGACGCCTCGTGAAGGAACGACTTCTCGAACGTTTCTTGCAGGGCCGCCGGGTCCTCCACCGAGTCGCTGATGGCGAAGTGGACGCGCAGCGCGACGTTGATGGTGTTGCCGGTGTTGATAGTATGGTTATGCATAGTGGGGGTTTATTGTCCTTGAGCCTTGACAGGCCTAGCCCGGGTATACCCATTTTCCCCACTCAGCCCTCACCGTCGCCGATTTGTGCCCGGCGTCATATCCCTGGATACCCAACACCTGAATTTGCGGTCGCAACAAATATATTTCTTTTCACGTCTGACGGTTAAGGGATCGACCGTGGATTGATACCGTCGCATTAAGGCTATAACAAAAAACATACCCGGATACCAGACGTAACCGGTTGCGATTAGACAGGCGCGGCCTTTCTTTCACACCGTCGCGGTTGGCGTCCTTTTTCGTCACCGTGCGGACCCGAGGTCCGGTTCGTCCGTCAGGTCGCCGTCTGCTCGCTGGCGAGCGCCTCCGGCTGCCCCACCCGATGGCGCCGCTTACCTCATTGAAGGGACCACAATTGCAACAAAGATTACCAGTGGAAGACATCCAAAACTTCGCCCAGAACATCGTCGATACGGTGCGCGAGCCGCTTCTCATTCTCGACACCACCCTGCGCGTCCGCAGCGCGAACCGCGCGTTTTATCAAACCTTTCGCGTCTTTCCTGCCGAAACGGAGGGGCAACTGATCTACGAGTTGGGTAACGGACAGTGGGACATCCCCGCCCTCCGAATCCTCCTCGAAGACATCGTTCCACAAAGTTCGGTTTTCAATGATTTTGAACTGGAGCACGACTTCCCCGCCATCGGGCGTAAGATCATGTTGCTCAACGCACGCAAACTGCGTCCCGGCGACCATACCGAGTTCATCGTGCTGGCGATGGAGGACGTAACAGAGCGGCGGCGCGCCGAACGGTTGCTGGAAGAGATCGAAACCTACGCCCAGAACGTCGTCGATACGGTGCGCGAGCCCTTGTTGATGCTTGACCCCACTTTGCGCGTTCGCAGCGCGAACCGCGCGTTTTATCAAACCTTTCAAGTTTCCGCGGAAGAAACGGAAAACTGCCTGATTTATGAGTTGGGCAACGGACAATGGGATATCCCTGCGCTCAGGATGTTGCTGGACGATATCATCCCGCAACAGTCCGTGTTCAACGACTACGAATTGGAGCATGATTTCCCATCCTTGGGGCGGCGCGTGATGTTGCTCAATGCGCGGCAGCTGCGGGCGGGTAATCACACCGAACTGCTCGTGCTGGCTTTGGAAGACGTAACGGAGCGGCGGCGCGTTCGTGCCCTGGAACGACGCGTTACCGCGGAACTGACGGAAAACTACAAGCGGCTCCAGGATCTCGAAAAACTGCGCGACGACCTGACTCACATGATCATCCACGATCTGCGTACCCCGCTGACCTCGGTAATCATGGGGATGCAGACCCTTGAAATAGCGGGCGACTTGAACGACGACCAGCGCGAAATGACGGAACTTGCCGTCGCGGGTGGGAACACGTTGCTGGGCATGATCAACGACCTGCTGGACGTCGAAAAATTGGAGTCGGGTTCGATGCAGATCGATTACGCGACACTCCTCCCTGACCGGCTTGTTTCTTCCGCCGTCGGGCAGGTGGACTCGCTTTTGAAGAACAAGAAAATACGGGTCGTTCTGGAGGTCGCTCCGGACCTGCCGCCGTTCCAGGGCGATGAAAATAAACTGCGCCGCACACTGGTCAATCTGCTGGGGAACGCCATCAAGTTCACACCGCGCGGCGGGGAAGTGACCGTCGCGGTAACGGGCGAGGCGCGCGCGATCGGAAACGGTCCGTCGAACGAGCCGTCCCTCGCGTTTTGCGTGAGCGACACCGGCGAGGGCATTCCCCCGGAAGCCTTCGGGCGTATCTTTGAAAAGTTCGGTCAGGTGACGTCACGGGCGGGTGGTCGTACGATGAGCACGGGTCTGGGCCTGACGTTTTGCAAGCTAACGGTCGAAGCGCATGGCGGTCACATACACGTTGAAAGCACGGTAGGCCAGGGCAGCCGCTTTTACTTCACGCTTCCGCTCGCATCACGCGCCAAATAAGCGCGGATATCGACATCGATCAGCCCGCATCAGTTCTCCTTCCGCCGTTCGCGTCATTCTAGCAGAAATGCCGCAACGAACCTATGTTTGTCCGGCATCCTGAACGCCGGGATCGCCTTCGTTTTTGGTTCGCCAAGCGATAACCGATTGCGTCACGCGTGAACCGAGTTCATTCTCCAGGTCACGTCCCCGGTGACCGCGTGGATCACCGCTGATCGCCGTCGCCAGCGTATCCGCATACGCGTGCCCGGAGGTTTGGTACGCATCTCGTTCTGCCGGGGAAAATCGGACCAGAATCGAGAAGTCGGCGAACGATTGCTGGCAACGTACGGAAAGATAATACTCGCCTCCGTCGCGGAGCAGAAACCAGGTTTGCGGCTGGTGGTCAATGACTTCCATGTTTCATTTGTTCCTGTCTTGCCGGGAAAACAAAACATCCAGCACATCCGTCCATGTGAGCAGCTTTTCGTGCCGTTCTCTAGTGGAGTGAGAACGCGCTAGTTCCTTGCCGACTTGCGTCGAAAGATACGTTTCGTCGGGCGTAATTCCGACACGCCACAACGTCAACCGGTCAGCGTCGTAACATACCCCGACCGGGACGACAGTAGTGGGCGGTGCGGAGGTGTGGGTTTCGCAGGCATGAAGGACATAGTACCGTTGCTGCAATGAAAGGGGAACGGGACCTTGTGCGGCAAGTTCACGTAGCAGGGCGGCACCGCGTGCCCCGTGTCGGGGATCGTCGTCCTCATTCTCGCGCATCGCGTCATGAAAAAGACCGAACAAAAAGGCGACCAGTGGATCGCCCCCGGTCGTCTCGCGGGCGATCTGAATGCCGATCAACGAGACGCAACGCCAGTGCTGCGGACCGTGATACGTGGAGACGAAGTTCGTGGACCGCGCCTCGACCTGCGCGATTAAATTATGTAATTCAGCTCTAGTCATTGCGGTTCTCCAACGTACCATAAATCCGTGACTTCGGGTCAACCAGGACCGTTGTACCACTCGTTAGCGTCGTTCGTTTCCACCATTCGGGGGTTGTCACCCGCCGACGGGTGACAACCCCCGAGAGACGCAGACCTATCCCGAATCCACGTCAAATCGTGGCCATTCATCTGCCCGCGAAACAAAATGTAAGTTCCGGCGGATGGTGCCACCGGATACTGTTACACGTGCGGGCGGCCCCGGGAGGCTCAGACGCGGGGTGGGGCGACGCTCAGCCTGTGCGCCCTTTGCGTACAGAGAGCACGCGATCAGACAAAATTGCGACGCGAGGCGCATGTCAACACCGGTCTTCGCGGGTGTTGCGGAAAACCGAGCGAGCAGAAAAAGGAAGGGGCAAGGTTCGAGATTCGGTGCGCCGCCTGCTCAAAATACGACCGGGAGTGGTAACAAGGCCGCACCGTCGCGCGAGTCGCCCAAAACCGGTGCGCCCGGTGCGGCCAGCCACGCGGACTAAGAAAGCAAGGCGGCGCAACCGCTACCCAGTGTGCCGATTGCGTCACGGTTCAGCGGGCACTCAATCGCGCCCGACGGTGGAAGAAGATCGAAGCCGACTGCTGGGAACTGAAGCGTCGTTATCGGGAGGCGCATCCCGGAAAACCAGCAAGTATCACGTCTCGGAGATCATTCGCGAGGCGGTAGCAAAGGCGTCGGGAAGCGACGGACCCGCGATGGAAGCATACCAGCCGTTCTGTCATCGGGAATACCGATTCACGGTGCAGTTCCCGATGCGGCAATACAACGCCATCGTCGCGGTCGCCAACAAGCGGTTCGACGGCTCCCGCGCCAAGAGCGTTCGTCTCGCCATCCGTCAGGTGGTGATACCGCCGTTCGCAGTAGCCGCCGGTCCAAAGCGGGTCCTCGGCGGGAGACCACGCACCGATTGGGACGACTATGTGTAAAAATTAGCGGCATCGCTTCAACTGCCTGCAACGGCAAGCAGTTAGACTTGATGTTGCAATAAATCGAGAGGACGGAATCATACTCGGCGACCTACAAACATCTCCCTTCATATCAAGATTTCGGTCATAGGAGTCAACACGGGCATAGCCAACATTCATTATGCCGGATTGTACCGAAACCCATCCCCATGTCACGGTTTTGATACTTCGAATGTGGAACGGCTTTTGATCCTGTTTTTACATCTTGATCCACCTACCCAACCGGTAAAACAAGAACGTTCCAAAAAGGGCCGTTTTACGGACTAACGCTCGGCTCCGAA
>JACMMA010000464.1 GCA_014379275.1 Armatimonadota bacterium
ATCTGCTACCCGACTATCTGGACACGCTGGAGTTGACGACCATGGCACAACCTTTCGAGGAAACGGGACGTGTGGCGGGCGAACTATTATGCGAGCGGTTAATAAGTGGGAACACCGGCGCGATCGGTGGTTTCCGACAGATAGAACTGCCGGTGCATTTGATCGTCCGTAATTCCAGTAGTGTGACACCCCGTAGTTCGGAAATAGACACCCCTCGTCAGAAATAGCGGCGGTGGATTAAGTCTTTCCCGAACCGGGTGACGTTGCTCATCCCACGCCCGACGAGGTTCGTAGCCGTCTCCGGTGCCCCCCTGCCGCGTTTCAGCGTGATGAATGCCACCTCGGGCGGGCAGAAAAATCGAAAGGGGACGCCCCCCAAGCCGACGCCACGGCTGATGAACAGTTTCGCCCGGTCGAAAGTGCCCCATCCCTCCACCAGCGGAAATCCCACCATTCCCGGCGGGCGGTGCGCGGGGAACCCGGGGATGCGTACCTGCCCACCGTGCGTATGCCCGGACAGGGCGACGCAGGAACGCCGCGTCGCGCCCCACACGCCGACCGGATTGTGTGTCAGAAAAATGCAGGCGTCGCGATCCGATACGCCCTGAAAGGCTCGCGCCGTGTCTGGTTTACCGCGCATCGTGTCCTCAATGCCGGCCACGGCCAATCCCGGCGCCACGATGACGTTTTCGTTGCGCAAAACCCGGACTCCGGCGCGGGCTTGAAGCGCATTCGCCACGCCATCGCCGGAGTATTTCGGATAATCGTGGTTCCCAAGGCAGGCAATAACCCCGAACGGCACCGTTTCCAGAGGCTTCAAAAGCGGCGCGAGACGAACCGCCTGGTCAATGCTGCCGTGAACGAAATCGCCGGTCAGTGCAACCAGGTGCGGGTTCTCACGGGCGGTGATCCCGACAGCGTCGCGTATCGTTTTTGTCGGAGTAATCGGTCCGTAATGCATATCGGTCAGATGGGCGATAACTATGCCGTCGAGTTCGAGGGGTAACTCGGGCAGAAATGCCGTGTGTCGGGAAACCTCGATCCGGTACGGCTCGACATACCGGGCATCTCCATACACCCCGGCGCAAACCCCGATGGTCATGCCAAGCCGTTTGAGGAACCGCCGCCGTCCGATCCGCTTTTGTTCTGTTTTGTCCATATTATAATACTACCAATGTAGTCATATCGGATACGGGGAAGGGATAGTTCCCACCGTCGGGGCCGTTCTTCGCCTGACCCGATGTATTGCTACCGGTCAGGTAAGCCATCGGTAAACACGGACTGTAGCCTTCTCCGCTCTTTTGGCGGCACGGCGGGCGAGGTCTGACGTCTTCTGCGGGACGTCATCGCCCCGCTTAAGCGTTACGATGGCGACTTCGGGGGGGCAGAGGAATCGAAATGGTCTGTGCATCATGCCGACACCGCGACTGATAAACAGCTGTGCTCGGTCGAAGACGCCCCACCCGTCGAGCATCGGGAAGCCCGCCATGCCGACCGCGTGATGTGGCACAAAACCGGGGATGCGTACCTGCCCGCCGTGGGTATGACCGGACAGAGCGACGCAGGAACGCCTCATTGCGCCCCAGATCCCGGTCGGGCTATGCGTGAGATACAAGCAGGCCGCGCTGTCCGGGACCCCGGCGAACGCCTGCGGGGCGTTCGGCCTACCGTTTGTTGTGTCTTCCAGTCCGACCACGGCCAGCCCGGGGGCTACGAATGTGCTCTCGTTGCGCAGGAAACGAACTCCGGCCTCATCCTGTAATATTTTCGCGACGGCCCCGCCTCGCCGGTAATCATGGTTGCCCATGCAGGCAAGGACACCGAAGCGAGCAATCTGAAGCGGCTTCAAAAAGGGGGCGAGCTGCGTCGCCTGATGCGTACGATTATTGATGAAATCCCCGGTCAACGCCACAAGGTCCGGTTTCTCCCGTACCGCGAGGGCAATAGCGTCGCGTATCGTCGCTTCGGGAGTGATCGGTCCGTAGTGTATATCGGAAAGTTGCGCGACAACCATTCCGTCGAGTTCGAGAGGAAGCTCAGGCAGAAATGCGGTATGACGAGAAACCTCGATGAAACGCGGCTCGATGTACCGCGCGTCGGCATATGCCCCGGCGCACGCCCCGACAGCGAGACCCAGTCGCTGAAAGAAACGTCGCCGCCCGATCCGTTTTTGTTCTTCTTTATCCATTTGCTACTACTTCCGTAGTCGTACCGCGAATAAGCATGGATAAAGTTCCCGCAAACGATGTCCGTGAAAACATTTTGTACTCCCCCACGGAGCGACACCCCGCGACGCGTCGGCAAGTTCCTCGCGTTAGCGGATAACACCCTCCCCGCACGCCGCGCAGAACCGCTCCCCGCGCAGGATGGGGGCCGCGCACCGTGCGCAGACAACGTCGGTGCTGGTCCGGGTGCCGCAATGCGGACAAAACGGGGTGGTCTCGCCATGCTTCGCGGACCAGGCGCGGCGACAGTTCCGGCACGTATGTCGGAGCCGCTCGCCGACGAGAAGCAGCAATGAACCCGCCGCGACCGTGGCCCCCGCCCAGGTCGTGTAGCCCGGTCCCGACCCGACATGGTCCTTGCGCGACCCGATGGCGGATCCCACCGGCTCGATCGGCGGCAGACTCACTTCGGCGAGGCGGGCGTTTATCGGCGCGAGACGGCGTTGCACCGTGAGCAGAAACCCGACCACCGCCTTGCCAGTTTCGCTTTGCGCCCGAATACCGATATACATGGCGATCAGCCCGATCACAACGCCCACCCAGGCGAATCGGCGCAGGAAGCCGAATTGGGCGATGGCAACGACACCCAGCCCCGCCGTGATCGCTCCCACGCCCAGCGCGGCACCGGGAAGGTAAAGAGGGGTGTTCAAAACGGTAAGCGTCGCCCAGGGGAGCGCGGCAGCGACCACGAGGCCCGCCGCGCCGAGCAGAACAGCGGCTATACCGAAGCCGGTCGTAACCCGCCCCAACGTGCGGAAGGAAACCCGATTTCGCTGCGCCGTCATAGGTTCCACTGTACCACGTGGCGGGGAACGAACGTCCCCCGCCGGGGCGACGAACGAAATTCTCCGCGACACATCTAATACCTCCCGCTTGCGGTACAATAGGGTCAGTCTTCGCATTTGGAAAGTACTACCGATTGATGAGCCTATCGCCTTCCGCGCCCAAAGTATTGCTACCCACCGTTTTTGAAATCTCCCGACCGGGACGCATAGGCGTCGCGATGCCCACGTGTGACGTGCCAGAAACTCCCCTGTCCGAGTTGTTACCCGGCGTCGCTCTGCGGTCCGACCTGCCGCTCCCCGAAGTCACCGAGGGCGCAGTCGTGCGCCACTTCAACAAAATGTCGACGTTCAATTATTGCGTAGACAAGGGTTTTTATCCGCTCGGATCCTGCACGATGAAGTACAACCCGAAGATCAACGATGTCGCGGTCAACATGCCCGGCTTCGCCCGTATTCACCCGTATCAGCCCGAAAACACGGTGCAGGGCGCACTGGAAGTGCTTCATTCCATGCAGGAGAATCTGGCGGCGATCCTCGGCATGGACGCCGTTTCGCTCCACCCGGCGGCGGGAGCACACGGCGAACTGCTCGGCATGATGCTGATCCGTGCCTACCATGCCCACCGGGGCGAGTCGCACCGCAAATTCGTGATCGTCCCGACAGCGGCGCACGGCACCAACCCGGCGTCGGCGGCGCGGTGCGGCTACAAAACCGTGCCGGTCAACACCGACGCGCGTGGCCTGGTAGACATGGCGCATTTAGCCGCGCAGGTCGAGAAACACAAGGACGGCTTAGCCGGGTTCATGCTCACCAACCCGAACACGGTCGGGCTTTTCGAGACCGACATCCTGGAAATATCGCGCATGATCCACGACGCGGGCGGTCTGATGTACGGCGACGGCGCGAACATGAACGCGCTCGTCGGCACGGTCCGCCCCGGCGACATGGGCTTCGACGTGATGCACGTCAACCTGCATAAAACGTTCTCGGTGCCGCACGGCGGCGGCGGTCCCGGCTCCGGTCCGGTCGGTGTGAAAGCGATCCTGGAACCGTTCCTGCCCGTCCCACAAGCCGTGAAAAACGACGACGGCACGTTCCACCTGGACTATGACCGCCCCCTTTCCGTGGGAAAAGTGTCGCCGTTCGCGGGGGCGTTCCTCGCCGTGGTTCGGGCGTACGCCTACATCCGGCACTACGGGCGCGAAAACTTACAACAGATTTCCGAGAACGCGGTTTTGAACGCCAACTACCTGCGCGTCAAGCTGGGCGAAACGTTGCCGGTGGCGTACGACCGAACCTGTATGCACGAGTGTGTGTTTACGCTCAAGGAATGGAAAAAGTACGGCGTGAAGGCCCTCGATGTCGCGAAGCGCATTATCGACTACGGGTATCACCCGCCGACGATGTACTTCCCGCTGATTGTTCCGGAATGTTTGATGATCGAGCCGACCGAAACCGAGAGCGTGGAAACGCTGGACGATTTCATCGTCGCCCTGGAAGCCATCGCCGAAGAGGCGAAAACAAACCCGGAAGTGATCCGGAGCGCACCACACACCGCGCCGGTTCGCCGCCTGGATGAAGCGTTCGCGGCGCGTAATCTTGATCTGGCATGGTCGCCCAAGGAAAAATTCGCAGCCGCCATGGAAGATTGATCGCTACGGTAACGTTTTAAGATGTTGCTGTGGCATACGGACAGCGATACGATATACTTATTTTCAACCGGAGTGTGAAGCGCCTAGGGGCGCTCGAAGCGACCGGAGCAGAGTGGAGGCGAGCGTTTTGCAGGGACTGGAAATAACGGTTGACGAAACACCCGGAGACGGTGGGGTTCCGGTAGTGAGTTTGACTGGGGAGATTGACCTACATACCTGCCCGGATCTACGAACGGCACTGCAAGGAGTAATGGATCGGGGGCACTATCGCCTCGTTCTTGATCTCGCGAAGGTGCCTTACCTGGACTCGGCAGCTCTGGGCGTCCTCGTGGACGCGGTGCGGCGGGCGCGAGAAAACGGCGGCGGTATCTATCTGGTACAGGTCGCTCCGTTCGTTCAGCGCGCGTTCGAGATCACGCGCCTAATCAAAATATTCGAACTACATCCCGGCATAGCGGAAGCGCAGGCGGCAGCAGCGAAGCAAGTCAAAGTCGCGGAAAGCAGCGAAAACTAGTTCGTCTGCGGGCACTAAGTAAAAAAGCCGCGTTCCGAAGAACGCGGCTTTTCCGAAGTTCGTCACCGACTTGCGGTCGTTTCTCGCTTCTCTAGATCGCCTTCCCAGTCCGCGAGGGCGGTGTTTGCGCGCACCATCCGCTCGATCAGGTGTCCGTTATCGGTTTCGAGCAAGGTCCCTACCGTCGTCGAAGAGAACATGGCTTCAAACGCATCACATGCGCGGCGCCCCCAGAGCGTCTGCAACGTGTCGTTGGTATCAATCTCAAGGTGGGGGGCGACATACTGCTTGATCTTGGGATAACGCGACATGAAGAACGTTCGTTTTTCTTTGTAGTCCGCTTCGATGTCGGCGCTGTTGCCCTCATGCGCCGCAAGGCAGAGCAACCCGATGAGGGAGTCATAATGATTATAAAAGTCGTTGAAAGTCGCCCGTTCCAGTTTAAGTTCCTCCTGCCAGCGAACACGCAGGTAGTTGTCGTGAAGAACACGGGGGGCGGTAGTGGCAACGCGGAGGGCCGTTTCGGCACCGAAACGGAGGTCGCGCCGTCGCTGTTCGAGAGCGCGCCGGGTACGTCGTGCGGCAAGTTCCAACCGGAGTCGGAACTGTTCGGCGGGTGGTATGGGGAGGCTTGTTCTAATCAACCGCTTTTATAACTCCTTCACAACCGTTTCGGAACGATTGTCGGAACACGAAACCGATGCAAACGCGACATTGCACACCGATAGGATTCGCTATTTTTTCGGCTACACCTTCTAAATAGGGGGTCAAAGATGTACCGAACTATACTTTTATTTTAGAAAACCGAAACCCGCAAAGGTTACGGGCGCTTGCTCTGCTCAACGAAATTGATTTGCAGATCGCTTACCAGAGCCTTGAGCGGCAACCGCTCTTCCGGGGCGACTGCCGGTTCCAACTGTTTGGCAAGAAATTCGACGGTGTCTATAGCGATCCTCGCCTGGTCCAGATCGCGTTCGATCTGTCCGGTCGACGGGTTTGCGACCAGACCCATGCGCAGCCATGCCAGCGAACGTAATTCCTGTAAGAAGAGAGCCAGAACGGAGTAAACATCGGGCAAGCTACCCATTTGTTCCGCGTCACCCTCGCCCTCCATCGCTAAATCATCGTACACTTCGCCTTCCGGTTCGGCGATTTCGGCGGGTACAGACGGGGCAGACGCCTCCGGGGTTTGGGCGCGGCGACGGTCACGGAACACGAACCCTTCTTCTGACTCTTCTTCGGGCATGAAACGCTCCTTGCGAAAATCGGCCTGGGGTATGCGAAACCTCCCACACACGCACGCAAAAACCGATGGCGGATTGTAACACAGCATACCAGTGTCTGACAAGCGTATTTTTCAACAATTTTCCGAGAGGGGCGTCGCCTTCTGTATGCTATCGCGAAAGGCAATGCGAAGTGTCGCTCGCGACCGAAACACGCGCCATCAGGAATGAAGCGTACTCCCTTGACATTCGCCAGGTCAAGATCGGTTCGACTCCCATCGTCTCTTACTCGCCGCGGGCATACAGAATCTGCGCCAGCGCGACCAGTGCTGCGGTTTCCGTGCGTAAAACCCGTGCGCCCAGACTCACCGGTGTCGCCCCGGCACCGGCGAACCCCGCTACCTCACCGTCGGTGAAGCCGCCTTCCGGCCCGACAAGGATCAGGAGGCGTGTCGCGTCGGCTATCCGTTCCGCCTGTAGCGCGTCGCGGAGTGCGAGTGTTGCCCCTTCGTGGAGCGCGATCGCCGCATCCCATTCGCCGATCCGGCGCGTGATGTCGGGGGCATGTCGTTCCCACTCCACGGTCGGCAACCGCCCGCGCCCTGATTGCTCCGCCGCACCTTGTACGATCCCCTGCCAGCGTTCGAGTCGTTTCTCGATCTTATCCTTCTGTTCCATGCGTGCAACGCTCCGTTCGGATTGGAACAAAACAAAGCCGCTCGCGCCGACCTCGGTTCCATGCTGAAGTACCTGCTCGATCTTTTCGCCGGTTTTCGGCAGTACTTGCGCGACCGTGAGGCGGGTCTTCGGCTCCGTCGGCACGGTGAAGCGGGACTCGACAGTGGCGACGGTTACTTTAGACTGGACGCGCGTCAGGCGACAACGATAGCCGTCTCCGGTATTGTCGTGGACAATGATCTCCTCGCCCTCACGCATCCGCAGAACGCCGACGGCGTGGTGCGCCGCGTCGGGGGGGAGCGTGATGGTATCGCCCTGGATCGCGGGCGGCGGGACGAAAAAGCGAGGTATGGACGACATAGTTTCAGGACAACAAACAAGGAGTCTGGTGAGAATAATATCATAGGAAAGCGGTAAATGACTCCAATCGATAGCGATAACGGCTATAGTTTTATTGTCGCGGGCGGCACTATCGTTATAAAATCCAGCCTCCCGGAAAGGACACACCGTGCAAAGAACTCACCTAAGATGGTTGCGCCCTGTCGCGCTTCTCGTTTCGGGAATCGTGCTCACCCTATCCTTCACGCTCGCCGGATGTGGAGGCAGTGACGATGACGATGACGTGTTTATCAGTCCCTCACCGTCGCCCTCCAGTGCGTTCAATCCGTCCCCAACTCCTTCGCCGACAGCAAGCCCTTCGTCCGGTCTGACCGGGACAGTCACAGGGCGTGTCCTTGCTCCCGATGGTAGGACCGCCGTAAGCGACGCGCTCATCTACGTGCCGAGCGATCAAACCCGGGCGTTATCGCTCCGTACCGGTGCCGGGCGTGCCGCCCCCGAACCGGCGATCACCGAGACCCGCACCGATGCGAACGGTAACTTTGCGCTTGCTGGCGTTCCCGCGGGCGATACGGTTGTCAAAATACTCAAAGGGCAGTGGCTGATCAAAACCGTGGTTTCGGTAGTTGCGGGCGGAACCGCCACGGTCCCGGTCGCGCAAACGACGCTACCGGTCACCGGAGCGGGTGCCGCGAGGATCGCGGTCGTGGTCGGTGCCTTTGATCGGATGGAGGATGTTCTGGCAAAGCTCGGACTTGGCGAGGTCGAGAATGGACGGTTGAAGCAGGGAACGGAGCGATTCGACATATATGGAGGACCGGACTTCAATGTACCAGGTTTGCCGCAATCGCTGGGAGATACGAACTCTCTGGTCAGTGACGCGGCGAAACTCGCGCAGTATGACATCGTATTCTTTAACTGTGGCGCGGACGAGGGGCCGCTGGAAAACGCCGCCGTCCGCCAGAATCTGCGCAATTATGTTCAAAACGGGGGGAACCTATATGTCACGGATCTTGCCTACGACTACATCGAGCAGTCTATCCCCGAAGCGATAGATTTCTTTGGCGCGGACGGTGTCCCTATCGGCACGGCGGAAGAATCGGGAACCGCGGAGGTCGGCGCGAGTGATGTCGCGAGCAATGCCGATGTGCAGGATGACAACCTGCGGAACTGGCTATCGGCGCGCGGTGCACTCCGCCCCGACGGCAAAGTTCGTATTGAGGGCTTCCTGAGCGGCTGGGGGGTGATCAACAAAGCGGAAACCGGAGGCAAAGAGTGGATTCGTGGCTTGCTGGTCGACGAAGAGGGAAGTCGCTCGGCGCATAACCACCGCCACGGTAAGGGACGATCACGGGGGCGTCAGGTCAGTGTGGGCGAGACGCGCACGCTGACTGTCACTGCACCTTTCGGCGCGGGCAAGGTGCTATATAGTTCATACCACACTGAACCGAGTGAGGAGCAATCGAGCGAGCTGCGACCCCAGGAGCAGATCCTTGCCTACCTCGTTTTCGAGTTGTAGAAGAGAAATAGAGCCGTCCGTGCGCACGCTATGTGTTGCGCACGGACGGTTTCGTTTTTTCCGGGCGGGGGTATCCCGATACAGTTACGAACCAGATGACTCGTGAGACGGAGGAAGAGCTATTGCTTCACACTGTTTTGATCGCCGCTAGCGGAATTGTGGGAATCGCCGATACGGAGATCGTCGCTCCCCCAGGTTGGAACAAGACCCAGGAAGGCGCGAACGCCGTTTTTACGCCGACCGATCTGCAAAGCGGCGAAACGTACCGCGTCGTAATCTTTCCGCCCCGCCCGACGGGGGGCAAGCCTTTGCCCGATTGGCTGACCGAGTTCGCGAGGGCAGACGGCGCCGGAAGTGCGCCGAAACTGGAAAAGAATAACCCGGATAGTGTAGTCGTGTCGCGGACATCCACCGGAGCGGACGGTGCCGTGCAGGCACGACTGTACACGGCAGGTGGAAAAAACGGGAACGTGCATGTAGTGCGGCTGACCATGTCGCTCGCGACCAAGGTCTTCCCTCGCTATAAAGAAGCGACGAATCGCATTATCCGCGACGCTGTTACCGGCGGACAGACTAGCGCCGTCGCATCCTCCTCCACATCTCCCAAAGCCACCCCCGGCGAAACCACGATCGGCGGCAAACTGGAACCCGGCTTGTACGTCGGAAAACAGTACACGGTGAGCGGTTCCGAGCGCGAACTGCGACGTGAGATGCGCCTTTACATCTACCCGAACGGGGAGTATCGCGTCAACGACGGCAACGATAAGGATTTTAATTATAACACCGGCACGATCCGATACGACGCGAAGAGCGGGAAGCTGAACATTGACTCGTCGTTCAACCTGGCAAATAGCAGGACCTCCCCGGATCAAGACTTCTGCATTTTCGGTAGCCGGAAGGACGGCACGAGGGTCATCTATGCGGAAGACTACCGCGGCTATGGGACTGTTAAAACGACACTGATCTACGCGGGCGCGACGAAACGCCCCGCGCCGACCGCCGAAAAAGTGGCGAAAGCCAGTGCTGATGCGGAAGCGAAACGCTACAAGTTCGTGACGGCGCCGGGCAAGGGCGTGCAAGCCGGGCAGATCGCCGCCATCATTCATGAGTACGACGTGGAGTTGTACTCGATGGGAGCGAGTGGGATGGGTACGAACATCACCGATGAGGCTTACCTTTTACTCAAGGATGGAACCGTTCATAAGGGCTTACCAGCACCGGTTGACATGTTAGATGTGCCGACGTCGCGTCAAAAAGAGCCGAAGAAATGGGGGCGGTGGCGACAAAATGGCGGGAAATACCAGGTTTCTTTCGGGGGCGGTCCCTACAAAAAACTGGACGCCACGCGCGTTATCCCCGCCAAACCCGGGGAGCGTCTGGCGGGGCGCTTCGGCACGGGGTCGTCGTCGGCCTCTCTCATGGGCAGTTCGTATAGCCTGTGGGGTGTCACATTCACGCGGGATGGACGTTTTAAAAAGGACAACCGGGGTGGATCCGGCAACAGCATCTTCATGCAGACCGGCGGACAACCGGCGATCAACTCCACCTATGACGACAACGGCTCGGTGACGAGTGCCTCCGGCGCCGATTTCACAGTGATGAGCAAAAACAGAAAGAACCCGAACGGTGACCGCGAAGGGACATACTCCGTGGAGGGTTACACGATGGTTCTACGCTATGACAACGGCTCGGTCGCCCGTATGCCGTTCTTCTACACGATGGCGAATAAAAGCACGATCTGGTTCGAAGGGAATCAGCTCGCGTTCGATGACGGTAAAGACTAAATCACACGTAACGTGAGGAGTAAGACCATGAAACGAAAACAACAATGGTGCGCGTTCGCATTTCTCGTCGGTTTCGGGCTATTCGCCCGTCCGGTTCACGCGCAAATCGGTGGCGCCGTTCCGGATCTGTCGGGCTTCGCTGATGAAATCGCGTCGTCGTTCAGTGCCGACCCGAAGGGTGCGGGCAAGTCGGTAGCAGGCGGCGTCTTCAAGTCGGGCTTGTCCGTGCCGAGCGTCAAGCCCGGTGCGGCGGCGCAGGGTATCGGCAAGCAACTACGCGAAGCGCTTGAGAAGGGTGGCAAGAAGGAGGGAGCCGCCGCGATCGAGACCGAGATGCCGGAGACGCTTAAAAAAGTGGAAGCGGGTCTGGAAAAGATCGGGTTCGCGAAACGGGATATGGGCGTCGCCGTCGCTTATGCGTTTATTTATAACTGGGAAACTGCGACCGGCGAGACGATTCCGGAGAAGCCGAGCATGGTCGCGGCGAAGAACGTGGCCGCCGCCATCGGCAAGCACTGGGGGCCGAAATTCGACAAGATGACCCCCGAGTCGAAAGAGAAAATCTATGAATCGCTCCTGATAAGCACCACGCTCTTCAGCGCGTTCGCGCAACAGTTCGAAAAGGCGGGCAAAACGGAGGATGCCGCCAGTATCCGTAAGTCGGCAGGACAGATGTTCCAAACCCTGATTGGGGTTCCCCCGGCGCAGGTGAAAATCGACGCCGAAGGGCGGATCACCGGGCTGGCGGGGGGCGAGCCAGCGGCGACAGGCTCCGCGGAAACGACCGTCGAATAGTGCGGTGGGACACCGCGCGCCATCGGTCCGGGGGACTGGTACACCGTCCGAACATCTCAGACACAATCTGGCAGCGACTGGCGTAATATCAGGCACCGGTAGCTCCTCGCGCCTATGATCTAATGTGGGCGCGAGGAGTTTCGGAGAAACAGGCGTGCACGATCGCCCCCCGCCGAACGAAGGAGGTTACCATGTTATACGGCAATCTGGTTCTCACACCCGCGTCTGGTCTGCTCCTCGCCCCCGGCGTCGCCGCGCCGAGTGGCTGGGTGTCCGCCCCCGGCACGGGCGGCGGGCGGCGTTACCGTTTACACCCCCGGCGACCTGAAGCCGGGCGAAGTGTTCGCAGTCACGGTCTATCCGCCGCAAAAAATCGGGGCGAAACCGCTCCTCGAATGGTTGCTCGGTTTCGCTGAAAGCGACGGCAACGGCGACGTACCGAAGGTGGAGAAGAACGACGCCGGAATAACTGTCGTGTCACGGCTGTCGCGCGGCGGACGGCTCGCAACAAGGCTATCTGTACACGGCGAGTGATACGGGCGACACGGCACGTGTGGTGCGGGTCACAATGTCGCTCGGCACCCAGGTTTATACGCGATATAAGGAAGCGACCAATCGCGTCGTGCGCGAGACGCTACAGTCGGGACAAACTATTGCCGTCGCGTCTTCCGCGTCCACGCCGAAAACCGCCGGAACTGGCAAGACCGTGATCGGCGGCAAGATGGAACCCGGTCTGTATGTCGGAAAACAGTACACTGTCAGTGATTCCGGACGCGAGCTTCGTCGCGGCATTCGCCTGTACATCTACCCGAATGGCGAGTATCGTGTCAACGATGGTGACGATAAAGCACTCAAGTATAACACCGGTACCATAAACTACGATCCTAAAAGCGGCAAATTAGTCATTGATCGCTCGTTCTACATGACGAACGTCCGCACCTCCCCGGAC
This sequence comes from Armatimonadota bacterium, assembly GCA_014379275.1. Taxonomy (GTDB): domain Bacteria; phylum Armatimonadota; class Armatimonadia; order Armatimonadales; family Armatimonadaceae; genus JACMIU01. Next base: position 12,464 of record JACMMA010000464.1, read on the forward strand.
AAGGATTTCTGTATCTTCGGTGTCCGTAAAGACGGCACGCGAACTATATACGCCGAAAACTACCGCGGCTATGGGACGATAACAACTACGCTCGTTTATGCGGGCGCGGTGACACGACCGTCGCCGACCGCCGAGAAGGTCGCCAAAATCAATGCCGAGGCGGAAGCGAAACGCTACAAGTTCGTGACCGCGCCGGGCAAGGGCGTGCAAGCCGGGCAGATCGCCGCCATCATTCACGAGTATGACGTGGAGCTGTACTCGGCGGGGGCGAACGGTATGGGGAGCAGGGTCACCGATGTCGCTTACCTCCTGCTCAAAGACGGTACGGTCCACAAAAGTCTGCCTGTGCCGCCGGACACTCTGGATGTCACCGCCTCGCGGCAGAAAGAGCCGAAAACCTGGGGGCGATGGCGGTGCGTCGGGAGTGGTTACCAAATCGCGCTCGCGGGCGGGGCGTATAGGAAACTGGACGCAAAACCTGTGACTCCTGCCCGTCCCGGCGAGCGACTTATCGGGTCGGTTCGGGACCGGGTCCTCGTCCGCGGACCTCGCCGG
>JACMMA010000465.1 GCA_014379275.1 Armatimonadota bacterium
ACCCCGCCGAACGGGTCCGGCGCAAGCACGACCCCCCACTCCGCCGCTTCAGACTCGACATCCAAGCCTTCCCGGCGAACGCGCAAATCGTAGTACAGCAGCGTGGTCGCGATGGCGGGCAGCGGTGCGATGACGACCGCGATCACCGAACCGGCAACAGCACTGACGACATCCTCGGCGGTTTTCATCTCGAACGCGGTCCCCGCCGTGCCGGATTCCTTCGGCACGATTGCGAATAAAAGCGCGACAAGACTTTCTATGCCCACCACGAGAGCAAGAATGATGGATGCCATCAGGCACAACAGTCCGAGCGACTTACCGAAGTAACTTTTCGTCATGTCGACGGATCGCTTGAGCGCCTCCCCCAACTTACGCTCTTCCAGCAGGATTCCGTGTACGGTGAAGCAGTAGTAGGCGGCGACAAGGATCGGGCCGACCGTCGTGCACGCCACAACGAACCCGATGGCCCCGATAACGAGCGACGCAAGCAGAAGCGGGAAGATACGCCGGAAGGCGCGCTTGTATACGTTGACCAGGGTCGCGGTTTCCCCGGTGAGGATGTCGCGTACGGCGAGCGCGGTGGCGCCGAAGTGCAGGATGTACGCCCCGGTCAGCACCGGGATCAGCCACGCCATGCTTATCGCGAATGTCGCGAGTTCGTCCGGTCCCTCGAAGATGTTGTTGAAATCGCTCACGGCGGCGACACCTACCGTGCTTGCCAGAATGTATGCGGGTGCGAACACGACCGCAGACACACTCACCAATAACGCGAACCGTTCGCGGTACAGGTCGAACGCATCGTCGGTGATCTCCCAGACGGTGCGCGACTTCAGATCTGCAAGGCGTGTGATTTCCATAAATGGTGAGTGAACCGTGATCAGTTTTCGTGCGTAGTCTTTTCGGCTGTTTGGGCGTTCGTCGGGGGAATGAACTCCCTCCGGCGGTGGCGTTTTACGAACGCGGGCTATGCTGGTGGTCGCTCGGCACGCGCAACGGAAGCGAACCTCGACCGGTGCGTCCCGCAGGGACACCACGCCAAAGGCGCACACCGGAGGGAGTTCAATCCCCCGACGAACCTTAACGAACGCCGGACTATTCCGCGACTTTGACTAACGCGGGTCGTAAAACCCGCGACCCGATGTTATAGCCACGCTGTAGCTCCGCGATCACGGTTCCTTCACCATGCTCGTCGCTAGGTTCGCTACCCATTGCCTGGTGGACATTCGGGTCGAACGGCTGGTGCAGGACGTCCATCGGCTTGACACCGGCTTTTTCCAACACCGCGACCATCTGCCGGTGAACCGCCTCCACGCCGCCGACCAGTTTCTCGTAGTCGCTGGTTTGCGCAGCGGCAGTCAGCGCCCGTTCGAGATTATCGGCGACCGGGAGGAACTCTTTCAGGAACTTTTCCATCAAGATTTCGCGGTGGGTTATTTTTTCCTCGTCGGTGCGCCGCTTGAAGTTCGCATAGTCGGCGCGGGCACGCAATAATGCGTCGCTGAGTTCAGCGACCTGCGCCTCCAGCGCGGCAACAGTTCCGGTGGCTTCGGAGGTGCCGGTAGCGTCGTTTTCGTCTACCGGTTCGGAATCGAAGGCGACTTCGTTCTCTCGTGTCGTCTCCTGAGTGGCATCCGTCATGCGGGAAGATTGGCTCCTTTTACGTAAAAAATCAAACACGCTGTTATTTCTACTGGTTCAACACGCTTTTGTCAATTCCTACGGGGCGACAGAAAGCCGTGTCAAAACATCGCTCATTGTTCGCGCCATCAGTTCCACTGCCGCCGAAGCGCGGGCGTAGTCCATGCGCGTCGGTCCCAGCACCCCGATGGTGCCCCGCTGTGTTCCACCGATGCGATACGGTGCCGACACGACAGCATAATCGCTTTGCGGGACGGCGCCGATCTCTTCGCCGATGGCGAAACGCACCGAATTCGGGGGCATGTGCTCGGCTTGCGCGAGCGACTTTTCGAGCAGTTCCAGAAGGGCGGCACGCTCCTGCAGGAGAGAAAGAAAACCACCCAATTTCTCCACGTCGCGGAACTCCGGGTGCTGAAGAACGTTCTCCGTGCCCTCGACGAAAAGGGGGGAGTTCTCCCCCACCGACCGGGTCGCGGCCCCCACTTCGGCGAGAAGGCGGCGGAACGGCTTGGAAAGGCGAGACAGTTCGCTCGGGACCGGCTCCTTGTCGGGCGTGGCCAGGGGGCGGAGTTCAGATACTTCTAGCCCGGACAGGCGCTCGTTGAGCGCGACAGCCAGTAGCAAGGCGTCGTTCGCAGACAATGCGAAGTCGAGCACGAGACGTGTTTCCGTATGCCCGGTTGAAAACAACAGCACCAACAGAACCTTGTTCGCGGACGCCGGGGAGACGAAGATCTGCTTCAGGCGGGTGTCCGTCGCGTTGGGCGCGGTCGCGACGGCGGGTAATCGGGTCATCGCAGTCAACAGGCTACACGTTTTTCGGATGATCGTATCGAGTTCGGACGACACCGACGCGACGGCGAATCGGATGCGGGTCGTTTCCTCCGAAGCGATCGGCGCGGGGACCATCAACCGCGACACATAGAAGCGGTAGCCGAGGTCAGAGGGGACGCGCCCGGCGGAAGTGTGGGGCTGGCGCAGATAGCCGCGTTCGCTCATCTCCGCCATTTCGGAGCGGATCGTCGCCGACTTCACACCAAGGCTATACCGTTCGACGAGCACGTGCGAGCCGACCGGTTCCGCGGTCGCCACATAATCGTTGACAATCACTTTCAGTATGCGCTGTTTTCGGGCGTCGAGTTCCATCGCCGGTTGGTTGGTTTCGCTTTCCATCGTTTTACAAGGGTAGCCATGGGCGTTGTTGCCCAAGGATCACGGGGAAGGAAGCACGGCAGGAAGGCTTTCGCACGAATCACAGGTAGAAACTTCCGTGCCGTAAACCGTTTACACCGTGTCACATTATACGCGCAAGCGGCCTCGGTGTCAAACACGGGCAAACGCCGCCCGTCCTTCTTTGCGCATACCGCTCTTCCAGCCGGGGACAGCGGGGCGATTTTGCCGGTATACTAGGAACATGCCCTTCGAGGCAACGGAACGCGGTTCGCAGTCAAAACGGTTTTGACGCTCTAACAGATTTTAGGAGGGGTATAAACTCCCGTGTGGCAACGATTTACCGAACGAGCGCGGCGTGTGGTCTTCTTCGCACAGGAAGAAGCCGGACGGCTCGGCGAAAACTATGTAAGCACCGAACACCTACTCTTAGGGTTGGTGCGCGAAAATGATAGCGTTGCGGCGCGCATCCTGGACCGGCTGGGCATCTCGCTCGGGCGGATCCGCTCGGAGATCGAGCGACAGGTAGCACGCGGCGATGGCCGTCTGGGTCAGGACATGCAACTCACGCCGCGAGCGAAGCGCGTGATCGACCTGGCATACGACGAAGCAAGGCAGCTGAACAACAACTATATCGGCACGGAGCATTTGCTCTTGGGACTGATCCGTGAGGGCGAAGGGCTTGCCGGGCGCGTGCTGAACAAACTCGGCGTGGATCTGGAACGCACCCGACGCGAGGTCACCCTGCTTCAGGATTCCGAACCGAATCAACAGGGCAGCCCGACCGGCGCGGGAGCCACAGGGCGTCCGCAACGGTCGCGCACCCCTACCCTCGACGAGTTCGGGCGCGACTACACGGAACTGGCACGCCAGGACAAGCTGGACCCGGTGGTCGGGCGTGGGTCGGAGATCGAGCGCGTCGTACAGATTCTGTCGCGCCGCACCAAGAACAACCCGGTGCTTGTCGGGGAACCTGGCGTCGGCAAAACCGCGATCGCGGAAGGCCTCGCACTCCGCGTGATCCAGCAAGACGTTCCGGAAATGCTCAAGGACAAGCGGATCGTTGCGCTAGACCTTGCCGGTCTGGTCGCGGGCACCAAGTATCGCGGCGAGTTCGAGGAGCGCATGAAGCGTGTCATGGAAGAGGTTCGCAAAGCCGCGGGCGAAGTCGTCCTGTTTATCGACGAACTACATACGCTCGTTGGCGCGGGCGCCGCGGAAGGCGCGATCGATGCGTCCAATATCATGAAGCCCGCCCTATCGCGCGGCGAGTTGCAATGCATCGGGGCGACTACACTGGACGAGTACCGCAAGTACATCGAGCGGGACGCTGCCCTCGCCCGCCGGTTCCAGATGGTCAAGGTCAACGAGCCGTCGGTGGACGAGGCGGTGGAGATCCTGCGCGGACTACGTGCCCGCTACGAGGAGCACCACAAGGTAGAGATCACCGATTCCGCCCTGGATGCGGCGGCGAAGCTCGCCGACCGCTACATCTCAGACCGGTTCCTGCCCGACAAAGCGATCGACTTGATCGACGAAGCCGCGAGCCGCGTCCGTTTGCGCGCCGCGATGGCACCACAACCGCTCCGCGAAGCGAAGCAAGAGTTGATCGGTATCGACAAAGAGCTCAAAGCGGTCCCGGAAAAGCGCGACTACGAACGCGCCCGGTTCCTCGAAGCGCAGTCCCAGTTCCTGAAAGACCGCATCGGCGAACTGCAAACCAAGTGGGAAGAGGAACGCGCCGCGAACCCGATGGTCGTCGGGGAGGACGAAGTCGCGCAGATCGTTTATTCGTGGACGGGTATCCCGGTGTCCCGTCTGGTGGAAACCGAAACGCAGAAGCTTCTCAAAATGGAGGACGAACTGCACAAGCGGGTCATCAGCCAGCACGAGGCGATCATCGCGGTATCGAAGGCGGTCCGCCGCGCCCGTTCCGGCCTGAAAGACCCGAAACGACCGATGGGTTCGTTCCTGTTCCTCGGACCTACCGGCGTCGGCAAAACCGAACTCGCCCGCGCCCTGGCGCAGTTCCTGTTTGAAAAGGAAGAGTCGCTGATCCGCCTCGACATGTCGGAGTACATGGAGCGGTTTGCGGTGTCGCGCCTGGTCGGTGCGCCTCCGGGATACGTCGGCTACGACGAGGGCGGGCAACTGACCGAGGCGATCCGTCGCCAACCGTACTCGGTGATCCTGCTCGACGAAATCGAAAAGGCGCACCCGGAGGTCTTCAACCTGCTTCTGCAAGTGATGGAAGACGGGCGATTGACCGACTCGCAGGGTCGCACCGTCGACTTCCGCAACGCCGTGATCATCATGACCTCGAACATCGGGGCGCATATCATCAACCGTGAACAGGGAATCGGTTTGCGCAAGATGGTGAAGGGCAAGGACGAGGACCCGAAAGAGTACGAGGCGATGAAGACGCGCATCGGCGAAGAACTCAAGCGGGTATTCCGACCGGAGTTCATCAACCGCATTGACGAGTCCATCGTGTTCCACGCACTCACGGCGGCGAACATCCGGCAGATCGTCGAACTGATGCTCGGCAGTGTCCGCAAACAGGTCGTGCAAAAGGGCATGATCCTGGAAGTGACCGACGCCGTGCTGGAAAAACTCGCCGAAGAAGGGTTTGACCCGCAGTACGGGGCGCGTCCGCTCCGCCGTGCGGTGCAGCGATTGATCGAGGACCCGCTCGCCGAGGAAGTGCTACTGGGAAGGTTCGACGTCGGGGATGTCATCCGCGCCGAACTCGAGACGGAAGGCACGACCTTGGAAGGCGAAAAGCCCGTATCCACGATCATCTTCCGCAAGGGCGAATCGCTGGACGAGGATGCGGAGTCGGGACTGGGCGGAAACGACCGGGAACCAGCACTGCTCGCCGCCCCGCGCGGCTTGCCGGAGTTGCCCCCTCCCAGTTTGAATTAATCGAACAGGAACGAAATCGCCCCGCCGTACAGACTTTCACGGCGGGGCGATTTCGTTCCTGTTTACAGGTATTCTGACTATCGAACCGTCCGGAATAATATCGTTGCATATGCAACTAAACGGGCAAAGTTGTTGTATCTATCGAAGAAGGAAAAGAATTACATGGCTACCCGACCCGTTGGAATCGTAATGACACCGAGCGAAGCGCACGAGGCGAAGGGCGTGATAATTAACCGGACGATCGGCTCCGACAAACTCGTTCTTTTGGACCCGTTTCTGCTCCTTGACCATTTGACCGTGGCGGACGCCCCCGCCGTACCGGAGGGTCAGGAAGGGAACGAGACCGGGTTCCCCCGTCACCCGCACCGGGGCATCGAAACACTGACGTATGTGTTTTCCGGGCGCATGAACCACAAGGATTCGCTCGGCAACGAGGAAACCGTGAGCGAGGGCGAGACACAGTTCATGGTGGCGGGCGGCGGCATTTTTCACGAGGAGAAACCGTTCCCGAACGCCGAAGGTGTCCACGAGTCGGTGCAACTGTGGATCAACCTGCCCGCGAACCGTAAGATGATTCCGGCGTCGTACCGCGCCGCGCATAACAGTGACGTACCGACGGTGACCACCGATTCCGGCGCGACCGTTCGCGTGGTGGCAGGGACATTTCGCGGCGCGACGGGTCCCCTCCGCGAAAGTGCGGCGAACCCGACGTACCTCGACGTTCACCTGCCCGCCGGTTCGGGCGTCACGATCCCCGCCCCGGAGGGAGAAACGGCACTCGCGTATGTATACAAGGGCGAGCCGGCGTTCGGCGACGAGGGCACGGCGACCGTCACCCCAAACCTCGCAATCTTCGTCGAAGGCGGCGACACGGTGACGGCGCAGGCGGGGATCGGCGAAGCGCGGTTCGTGTTCGTCAGCGCGAAGCCCTGGAACGAGCCGGTGTTGCAATACCGCTCGCTGGTGCTGTCCGATGTCACGCAGATGAAGCAGGCGTTGGACGATCTGAAAAACGGGACGTTTGCGTAAGGAGTGTCACGGACGGCGCGGAACTGTTGGCCGCTCTTGTCTCGGGTATAATCGGCAGAGCAGGAGGCACGCAGCATGACATATTCCGAATTCACTTTGACTACAGCAATGAAAAAATTCGGGCTTACTCTCGACGAACAGAGTGACATATTTTCGCCCGTCATGGAACGGCAACCGAGTCCGTTACTCGTGGATATTCTGGAGGTCAATGCACCACTTGCGTTCGCTCTCAACACGGAGAAAGCGCGTTCCGAGTTTGTAATCTCGCCGTTGCTTACCGAGATCTATCGGTCCCGCAAAGGAAAAATCAAGCTATTTTCCGGCAACGTGTTCAACGTCGATTCGTCTCTGGGTCTCGCCGGATTCTTTGACTTCCTGTTCGCACACTCCCTATCACAAACTGCAATCGAAGCACCAGTGCTGGCTGTGGTGGAAGCAAAAAAAGAGAACATTCCTGGCGGTTATGGGCAGTGCGTAGCGACGATGGTAGCAGCGCAACGTTTCAATTCGGATAACAACGAGCCTATAGACGCAATATTCGGCGCGGTGACAACGGGCGACGTTTGGAAGTTCCTTTCACTCAAAGGGAGTAACATTTATATAGACCGCGAAACCTATTACCTCGACCGGATCGAACGGCTTCTCGGCGTCCTCTGGCGCGTGACGGAGTGATACAATACCCTCGCCATGCCCGTCTCCCGTTTTGAAAACACGTTCGCCGCCCTGCGACAGCGCGGCGAAAAAGCCCTCGTCGCGTTCGTCACCGCCGGGGACCCGCTTCCCGACCGCGCCGCCGATGTCGTTTGCGCGATTGCCGATGCCGGCGCCGACATTGTCGAGATCGGCATCCCCTTTTCCGACCCGCTCGCCGACGGTCCCACGATCCAGGCGTCATCGTTTCGCGCCCTGCAAGCCGGCATGACGCCGCCGAAGGTACTGGACATCGTACGCGAAGTGCGGTCGCGCAATGCGACTTTGCCGCTCGTTTTGATGGGCGCGTACAACCCGATCATGCAATACGGCGCGGAAGCGTTCGCGCAGGCGGCAGTCGAGGCGGGCGCGGACGGCGCCATCCTGACCGACCTGACGCCGGACGCGGCGGGCGAATGGAAGCGTGTCGCCGACGCCGCCGGGTTCGCGACGATATTCCTGCTCGCGCCGACCTCGACGCACGGGCGGATGGCGCTCGTCGGAAAAATGACGACCGGCTTTATCTACACCATGTCGCGGGCGGGCATCACCGGGGCGCGCTCGGACGTACCGGACGAACTCCCACACCTTCTGTCACAGATTCGCACATTCAGCGGGAATACCCCGGTATGCGTCGGGTTCGGCGTGAGCACGCCGGAGCAAGTACACACGATCTGCCGGTATGCGGACGGCGCAGTAGTCGGCAGTGTGCTGGTGGACCTGCTTCACCGCGAGCGCGAGAACCCCGATCTTCTCTCAGTCGCCGCCGATTTCGTCCGCTCGTTGAAAAATGGCACACGAAGCAGCGAAGTCTAATGAACCCCGTAGTTTAGCCGATACTTCATCGGGCCGCGCGATTCACGCCCCGACGAAGGAGTTTCCCCCTTGAAATGTTTCCGACCGCACGGATGTCCCCCGATGCTTTCGTCCGGCATCCTTTTTACGGCAGTTTGCGCTGCCTTTGCTCTCCAATCACCCTCCTACGCCGGGATCACGGCCTGGCTCGACTACACAGACTTCGACACCCGGCTGGGTGAGCTGGCGGCGACAGCGACCGTCACCCCGTACACCACGGACGAACAGACACTAATCCGCGCCAACATCCTGTCGGACTTACAGGACATCTATTCCGGCTTCGATGTTTCGTTCACCGAAGTGCGCCCCCTGTCCGGCGATTACGAACGCTTGGTTTGGGGACTGAGTACGACTCAGAAAGGGCTTCTGGGCCTCGCGGACAGCCTTGATTTACGCAATTTAAGCCGCAACGATGTGTCGCGCGTCTATACGGCGAATTTCGCGGGGTTCGTGAGCGAGTTCGATGGTGTGGATCAGCGCGACGCCCAACTGGGACAACTTTCACGCACCCTCGCCGGCACGGCGGCGCATGAACTGGCGCACAATCTAGGTATCGAGCATTGCGACTGTTATGCGTGCGCCGGGATCAGCCCCGCCAATTACGCGGACACGAACGGCTGGCAGAACAACCAAATCAGTGCCACGGGGGGAACCGGGCTGCGGGAGGAAGGGCGCGAAGCGTTGCGTTCGTTCTCCTTTTGGGAGCGGGTCAAGCTTTCTTACGCCGAAGCACTCCTCGCCGATCCCCCGCCGGTTCTTGCGGAGCAAACTTTGGTCCACGATTCGCTCGCGACCGCGCAGAACGTATCACTCACGGACCTGACAGCCACGGACGCGGCGTCGGCGTTTATTACCGGGGCTATCTCGGCGGCGAACGAATCCGACTACTTCTCGTTCACGCTGCTTGCCGGACAGAGCCTTACCGCAAGGGTCCACAGCCAAACACTCGGCAGAAGCTCGGACCGCGTTGACTCGTTCATGAGTCTTCTCGCCCCTTCCGGGGAGGTGCTTTTCGAGGACGACAACATCGAGTACAACGGCAACGTTTTGAACAGTGGTCTGGAAAGCGACCGGTACTCCCTGGACACATTCTTCGTGAATATCCCGGTGGCTCAAGACGGGACTTACACGCTCGCCGTGCGCGGGGTCGGCGGTGACACCGGCGCGTACGAGTTTGTCGTCGCCGTATACAATCAACCGTTAAGCGCGGTGGTGGTACCAGAAACCTCCACGTTTGCGTTGGGCGCTGCCGGTTTCCTGCTGGGTTCCGGTTTGTTCTGGCGTCGGCGGGCGTGGCGACATTTGTAACCACATACTTTTTGTGGCATAATGACAGCATGACTCACGCCGAGTTCGCCCGAACCATCGACCACACCCTTTTAAAACCTGACTCTACCCGTCGCGATTGTCGGCGCATCTGCGAGGAAGCCAAAACACACGGCTTCGCCTCGGCGTGCATCCTGCCCGCCTGGGTCGCCGACGCCGCCGAGATCCTGGACGGCTCCCCGGTCGCGGTTTGCACCGTGATCGGTTTCCCCCATGGCATCGCCCCGACCGGAGCGAAAGTCGCCGAAGTCCACACCGTGGTCGCGGACGGGGCGAAAGAGGTGGATATGGTGATCAATATTTCCGCGCTCAAGTCCGGCTCCGACCTGTTAGTTTTTCAGGACATCGAGGCGGTCGTGGAAGCCGCAGAGCCGGGCGGCGCGCTGGTCAAGGTTATCTTCGAGTGTGCGCTTTTGACCGACGAAGAGAAGCAACGCGCCTGCCGTATGTGCGTCGAAGCCGGGGCCGATTTCGTGAAAACGTCCACCGGGTTCGCGGGCGGCGGTGCGACGATCGCGGATGTCGCTTTGATGAAGGCTGTCGTGGACGGTGAAGCACAGATAAAAGCGGCGGGCGGCATCCGTACGGTGGAAGATGCCCTCGCCCTGCTGAACGCGGGGGCGGACCGGCTGGGAACTTCGGCGGGCATCGCTCTCCTGGAAGCATTCCGCGGCGGCAACTTCGCGCAGCCCGCGAGCGGGTCGTATTAGAATCCGTGACGCGCGACGACTTGCTTAACGCCCTATCCGCGTTTTCTGGCGCGACAGTAAGCTACCCGTTCGACGAAACGACCCGCGTTTACAAAGTCGGCGGGAAAATATTTGCTATCGTCGGTGACAACGACGACCCGGTGCGCGTCAGTGTCAAGTGTGACCCCGACATTGCCGAAGAGCTACGGGAACAACATCCCGGTACAGTCGCCCCCGGCTATCATTTAAGCAAACGACACTGGAATACAGTGACGCTTGACGACTCGGTCAATGATGACGACCTGCGCGACTGGCTCGCGCACTCTTATGATCTGGTTTTCCGTTCCCTGCCACGTGCCTCGCGAACGGAAATCACCCGAGTCATCCGCGACAATTGATCGTCGCTCTAACGTTGAAGGAGTATATCTGTTCGTGACAATTTCCCGTATCGCGGCGATCGCCGCTTCCATCTCTCTCGTTTCTCTCGTGACTGGCGCCGTGTTTGCCCAAACACCCGCCCCGTCGCCGTCGCCCACACCGACACCGTCGCCCACACCGAAGGGGGGAGCACCCGCACCGCCCGCCCGCCCGCCGCAACCGCCGACGAACAAGCCGAAGCCGTACGCCGAGGTGATTACGAAAGAGGCGAAAACCGACGACGGCATAATCAAAACGCACCAGATCGATGACAAGGTGTATTTCGAGATTCCTAAAGCCGTTTATGACAAGCCCATCCTCTGGGTGACGACGTTCAGCCGGATACAAACGGGTCGTATGCCGTTCGGTCTTGAGGTCCAGGATCGCGTGGTCACCTGGGAGCGACGCGGCGATAAAGTGCTCCTCCGCTCGACCGACTATACGATGCGTTCCAAGACGGATGACGGTACCCGGCAATCCCTCGATCTTCTGAACCTACAGCCGATCTTGATGGTTTTCAATGTGGCGGCGAACGGCCCCGCCGATTCCGCAGTGATCGACGCGACCCCGATTCTGACGACCGATGTGAACGAGTTTTCGCCGAAGCGCGCCCTCGGTGTCGTGCGGCTCGATTCGGCACGCACGTTCATCGAGACCGTGAAGTCATTCCCGACCAACGTCGAACTCAACGTGCTGGCAACCTACGCCGACGCGAACTCCAACTCGGTTTCGGCGGTGCTTCATCATAGCCTCGTCGCGCTCCCGGAGAAGCCGATGAAACCCCGTCTCGAAGACAGCCGGGTCGGCTTCTTCTCCACCGGCTTTAACGAGTTCGGCGGCGACAAAAACCGCGTAGAGGAAACCGTTTATATCAACCGTTTCCGCCTGGAAAAGAAAGACCCAACCGCGGTCCTGAGCGAGCCGGTAAAGCCAATCACCTGGTATATCGCGCCGGAAGTGCCCAAAAAGTGGCACCCGTACGTCAAAGCCGGTGTGGAGGCGTGGAACGAAGCTTTCGAAGCCGCCGGATTTAAAAACGCGGTGGTTTGCAAAGATCCGCCGACGAAGGAACAGGAACCGGATTTCGACGTGGATGACGCCCGCTATTCGGTGATCCGCTGGCTTCCGTCGGAGATTCTGAACGCCTATGGTCCGAGCCTTGTTGACCCACGCTCGGGCGAGATCCTGTCCGCGTCGCCGAAGTTCTTCCATAATATTTTGAAGTTGCAGGAATTATGGTACTTCACGCAAGCCTCGCCGAACGACCCGCGGGCGCAAAAACTGCCGCTCGCTACCGACGTAATCGGCCCGCTACTGCAATACGTCGTGACTCACGAAATCGGTCACTGCCTGGGCTTCCCGCACAACAAAAAGGCGTCCTCCTCGGTGCCGGTGCGGCTGCTACGCGACCCGGAGTGGACGAAAAAGTGGGGAACGGAAGCGTCGGTGATGGACTATGGGCGGTTCAATTATGTCGCGCAACCCACCGACGGCGTGACAAATCTGATCCCGAAGATCGGCCCGTATGACGTTTTCGCCACCGAATGGGGATACAAGCCGCTCCCCGGCGACGACCCCGAATCGGAAAAAGCGGAACTCGATACCATCGCGCAGCGACAGGTGAGCAACCCCATGCTCCGCTTCGGTCACGGCGAAGAAACCCGCGAATCGCAAGGCGATCCCGGCCAGCGTTCGGAGGATCTCGGCTCCGACCCGCTGGAAGCGACGCCGCTCGGACTCAAGAACATCGACCGGGTGCTCCAGTACATCGTCGCCGCGACCACGAAACCGGGCGAGGACTACCAGTACCTGAGCGAAATGTTCGGCAACCTCGTCGGGCAGCGACAAGACGAACTCTCGAACGTCGCGGCGCTCGTGGGCGGCTTCACGCAAACCGACGACCACTACCAGCAGGGCGGCGCGGAGGTGTACACGCCGATCCCGGCAGGGAAGCAAAAGCAAGCGGTGGCATTCCTGATGGCGAACGCCTTCAACACGCCGAAGAACATGCTGCGGCCCGACATTCTGGCGCGGATCGAATCCAGCGGCGCGACGGACCGGGTATTGCAAAGCCAGGTAAGCTTGTTGATCGGCTTGCTTTCCGAATCCCGGGCGAAACGGATGGTGGATCAGGAGTTACTGTACAAAGGGAAGCAACCCATCTACACGCTCACGGAACTGATGAACGACACCCGTAAGGGCATCTGGTCCGAACTCGTCACGCCGCAGAACGTGGCGATCGATGCGTACCGGCGCGGTCTGCAACGGCAGTACGTTCAGGCTCTGGGGGCACGATTGACGACTTCCGCGAGCGAGATGCGCCCCCTCGCCCGTTTGTCGCTGATGGATACACAGGTAGCCATAAAAGCCGCTCTGCCGAAAACGACGGACCGGGCGACGAAGGCGCACTTGCTGGATTGCAACCAGATGATCCAGCAAATGCTTTATCCGAATAAGGGCTAGGGACATAATCCGAAGTGCACAACTGAAGAGGGGAGACGGCGGCTCGTTATGAGCCGCCGTCTCCCCTCTTCGTGTTCGCCCGGACCACTCCGACAATATTTCTTTACACTTTTTTTGGGATGTACCGGTCGTTCACGGATTGTTCACGCTGGGCTTGTATAAACTTCCTGAAAGCAAACGATGGGTAAAAACCGAGCCGCCTATCACGCGCCGCACCCCGCGCAACGGGGGCGGGTGCGCCGTCCGGAAATCCCCGGACCCGGTTTGTTTTCAAGGAATACAATGATGAAACCTCAATCACAACCGCCGTTATTCGTCCGTGCCGGCGACAGACATGTCGCAGACCTTGAGAACCACCGGGGTCATGGGTGTCACAAATGGGCCACCCCCTGTAAACATTCCGCGTTCACCCTTATCGAGCTGCTCGTTGTGATAGCGATAATCGCCATCCTCGCCGCGATACTTTTTCCCGTTTTCGCCCAGGCGCGGGAAAAAGCACGGCAAACATCGTGCCTTTCCAATTGTAAACAGGTCGGTCTGGGGATGCTACAGTACCTGCAGGATTCCGACGAAACCTTCCCGCGAGCCTGGTACATCGATAACACCCCCTCCGACCCGGTGTTGCGCTATAAATGGGTGGATGGCATCGCCCCGTATGTCAAAAACGAAGCGATGTTTACCTGCCCCAGTGATGACGACGGGAGCGGGGGAAACAAACCCTACAAGTTCCGCGACGGACAGAATTACGGATCGTATGCGATGAACGCGACTTACTATGACACTTCCGACAACGCGACACCGCCGTACGAGCAACCGCTCGCCGCCCTACCTGTTCCTTCGCGGACGATCTGGGTGCTGGAATCCGCGAATACGGGGTTGGCGAATAATTTCGAGATCGAGTGGGCGGACGTGGCAAGTCATCCGGAGATCACCAGAGGTCCGAATGGATTCCGCGTACTGCGAAACATCGCCGAGCGACACCAAGGGACGACGAACATCTTGTGGTGTGACGGGCATGCGAAGGCACATAAGTTGGAGTTCCTGACGAAGACCAATACCGCGAACGTGCGCTATCTGTTCACCATCGAGGATGACGAAAACGACTGACGGTGTTAGGTGCCAGGGGGCTGGTCTACTGTGGCGCTACCAGAGGTGGTAAGCCAAGTCGGCCCCCTCAATGATTACACCGGCAACCGCTCACTTCGCCTCGCGCATCTCTAAGGCGTAAAGAACGCCGTTCGTCGCCGACGCGAATAAGGCACCGTCTGCGAGGGCGAGCGGAGCCACGATCTGTACGCCCGGCACTCCCGGCTCATACAGTGTTTCCGCGACACCGCCGCCGCGCACCCCATAGATCGCGCCGTCGGTCGCCCCCCAGAATACGGTGCCGTTCGCCGCCACGACCGGGGAAGCGCGTACCGGACGCCGTGCGCCGAAACGCCGCACGGCGCGTCCGGTCGTCGCCGAAACGACGTGCAGGCCGTCGTCTGCGGGAACGTACAATAGGGCACCGTCACAGGCAGGTGTGCCGGAAAGCGGCGCGTTCGTGACCGCGAGACGCCAGGTAAGTCCCCCGGTTTCCGCGTCGTGACGGAACAGTTCGCCGCTCGCGCACGCGCTGAAAACACCATCGTCGCAAATAACCGGCGCGGCATCGAAGCCGCCGCCACACGCCGCCTGCCAGCGTATCGCGCCCGTGACCGGGTCGAACGCTGAAAGGACGCCCCCATCATCATGGGCGTATCCCGTCCCGTTGGCGTACGCCGGCGAGGTATCCGTCCCGCCCGTGAGCGGCGTTTGGCGTACTATTTCCCCGGTGGCGGCGTCGAGGACGAATATCGCCCCGCTGTCGCGCGCCGCGCCGAGCGTTGCCGGGATTAGCACTAAATCGGCAGGGATGGTGGCATCGCCTTCTATGCCAGCGGAAAGCGAAATCGGTAATGGCGCACCGAAAACCTGAGCGTCCGGTGGCAGACGCGATTCCCAGACGCGGGTCCCGCGCAAAGCGTCCAAACAAACGCACGCGCCTTCCACGGTCGCGACGAAAAGTTTGCCACCCGCGAGCGAGGGAGAACCGCGTTCCGGATATACCGGGTCCTCCAGCGGAAACGATTCCCACAGTGTCGCCCCCGTTTTTACATCCCACGCCATCAGCGACGCCTCACCCTCATGATCGCTGGCGGCAACCACGACTAACCCGTATGCCGCGACCGGGGCGGTGAAGGTCAATACCGATTCGCGGCGCACCGGGGCGACCGTCGGGAAGGACCAGCGGCGCGAAAGCGCAGTCCCCGCCCGTGTCTCGGGGCGGAAACCCCGGTGGGACGGGTCGCCGCCGGGGGCGATGCCGAAATCGCGCTCGGCACGGACGACATGCGACGGGTCTGCGATGCACACGCGGGCGAGCCAGGAGTTGGGCAAACCACAAACAGGACAGGCACGGAGTCGTTCGAAGCAGAACGGGCAGACGGGTGGGACGCCGGCGTGGGCATCGTCATCGGCGACGATCTTCGAGCAGTTAGGGCATGTCGCCACCGGCAAGTGCACCAGCAGGGCGCCCTCGGATTTGGCCGGTGGTGTCGAGGGGCGCAGGTACGAACAGATCACGGAAGCGGAAAATGACGTCAGGGAATCTTTGGCGGATTCCTTCGCACGTTGCCCGTTTACGGTCAAAACTGCGGCCTGCTTCTCGCCCGGTGCGAGAGCGGCCTCGTCGGGAATGACGGAAAGCACGGGGGTTTCCGCGGGGAAGCGGATGTGTAGAATCGCGTCCTCGGTGTCCCGATTTTCGATCAGAAATCGGAACACTACCGTATTACCGGCATCGTAATCGGCACGGCGCAGGGCAAACCGGGATTCGGACACCGGCAGTTTCGACGCGGGTAAAGTCACGGTGTGTTGTAACCTGCCCCGCCCCGCCTGTCAAGGACAAAACCGTTCATTTTTCCGCGCGAATCATCCGCCCGGGGATGCCATCGAAAGAGGCTCGGTCTCTTCTTCCACAGCCGGTCGGAATGTCACGCTACTCCACGTGCGGCGCGGAACACGCCGGCGCGAACGCGGCACGGGAAGGACGGCTTCACTTGGATGAGGTTCGGCCCCGGGTTCGCCGACGCGATTGCCTGCCGAAAAGCCGAACGTCATCGGCTCCATCTCCCGTCCGATGCGGGCGAGGTCGCACAACCGGGCGATTTCCACCGGCATGTCGAGTGCGTCTACGTCGTTCAGATCCATCGCAACGATCATCCGTTCCGCAAGCTTAATGGCACCGATAACGAGTAATTCGTTATCGTAATCCACGGTCACGGTGAAGAAGCCGCGGGGAGTCTCACGCCAGTTCCACTCCGTGTCACCACGCAGGACCGTCGCGGTCTGTGCCTGAGATTGTAATTCGAGCACCAGATGCTCGAACAGATGCGGGATCTCGGTGCGCTGACATTCCTTGCGGAATGGAACACCGTCGTCGTTGTGGCAAGTGTGAGTCGCCATGGAGGGCAACACGCGAAATAGGGCACGCGGCAGGTGAGGCACCTGTGACGTCAAGTAGCGATCTGGATCCGGCATTTCGACGGTCATCTTTATCCGCCGTTCACTGCGCAATACGGTAATCTGATGGATTCTCACGAGGCGATGTCCCTCTCTTACTGACAATAATGAGAATTAGAGCCACTTTAGTGCGCCTATCGCAGTGGTATGCGGCACAGCGCGTTCGGTGACAATGATTCTATCACAAGATTTATGCCACTATACAAACTATTGTGAAATTTTCCCTAATGAAACGGAACATTGTTGCCGATGCTTTCGTCAAAAGCCATTCTCTCCGGTGGGGAAGCGGTTCGACCGGACATCGGCGACGTGTTCCGCGAGCGCCGCGGCAAGAGTCGCGCCCGTTTCGACGTAACGGCGCGTATGTTTGAACACGGGTCCCCAGGTTAACCCGACAAGGTCATGGAAAACCTGCACCTGCCCGTCGCAATCGCCCCCCGCCCCGATCCCGATGGTGATGGCGGGTATGGCTTCGGTGATACGCCGGGCAAGTACTGCCGGAATCATTTCGAGCACGATCCCCCAAACGCCCGCCTCCACCAACGCATGCGCATCCTCTATCAGCGCGTTTCCGGCTGCGTCGCTCTTGCCCTGCGCCTTGAAGCCGCCGAACCGGTGGATGCTTTGCGGCGTCAGTCCCAGGTGCCCCATCACCGGCACGCCGACATCCACGAGTCGCCGGATGCTGTCCCGAATGACTGGCCCCGCCCCTTCCAGTTTCACCGACTGCGCCCCGCCTTCCGCGACGAGGCGCATCCCGGCACGTACCCCCTCGGCTACGTCGGCGCCATAGGCGCCGAAAGGAAGGTCGGCAATCAACAACGCGCAACGCCCTTTGCGCTCCGTTTCGAACGGTTCGGGCGATTCGGAGTCGGCAAGCCGCGCTGCTTGACCGCGTGCGACCGCCCGCGTATGGCGGAGCATATCGTCCAGTGTCACGGGAACCGTTGAGTCATAGCCGAGGGTGGTCATGCCGACCGAATCCCCGACAAGAATGGCGTCGGCACCGGAACCGTCCACGATCCGCCCCTGGACGGCGTCATAGGCGGTTACCATCACTACCGGCGAGCGGCCTTTACGGGCGGCGAGCGATGGCACGGTGACAAGCGGCGGGACGGAAAGGTTTTTTCGAGACATTGCACCATTATAGCGCGACCGGACCGCGATTTAGCGCCCTCCCCTCTTGTAGCGATACGGGATGCGGAGAGATTCAATATGTTCCGAACCACAACGCCCGGCGATCCTCTGGGGGATCGCATGAAACGTGATTACGAAAACCGCACGCGGCACTATTTGCCCCGGCGCACGCATACCCTTCTTCGCGTGGACGGCAAATCGTTTCATACCTACACGAAGGGTTGCGGGCGCCCATTTGACCAGGACCTGATGGCGGATATGGATGCGGCAGCCCTCGCGCTGTGCGAAAACATCGATGGCGCAAGACTTGCCTTCGTGCAAAGCGATGAGATCAGCGTTTTACTGACGGATTTTGCGAGCCAGCACACCGAAGCGTGGTTTGACGGCAACCTGCAGAAAATAGCGTCTGTCGCCGCGTCCATCGTCACCGCGCACTTTAACGCGGCACGGACAAAGCGCGGTATCCTCCCGGACCGGGTTGCTTATTTCGACTGTCGTGTGTGGACAATACCGGCGCGAGTCGAGGTATTCAACTACTTCCTGTGGCGGCAGAACGACGCCACGCGCAACAGTGCTTCCATGACCGCGCAAGCGAATTTTTCTCACGGTCTGCTTCAGGGCAAGAAGTCAGCGCAGTTACAGGAGATGCTGTGGCGGGAGCATGGTATTAACTGGAATGACTTGCCGACAGGATTCAAACGGGGGCGCGTGATCGAGCGTGTCGCCGCTACCGGCGATATCGTCTATACCGACAAGCGCACTGGGGAGATTTGTCACGCTAGTGACGTCCTTCGATACGGCTGGCAAGTCAACGAGGAACCACCGATTTTTTCCCAGAACCGGGAGTGGCTATTGGCGCGAATCCCGCAGGAAAGCGAGGGGTCCCTGGCAGAGTAGTTTGTCCCCAGTCGCTTCGCGGATTGGAAGCCCGCGGCGAGTCGGTGAACCGCCGCGGGCTTTCGCGGGACGAACGCGACATCTGCGCGAACGGCGTTCGCGCCCTTCCCAGGTCCCTTCCTATCGGGAAACCATCACATCCAGCGAGTCCCAGTTGCCGCGTGCGGCGGGCGACATACCTGCTTTCGCGCCGCCGGGGCGGAACGTCAGCGTGGCGACTTTCGCGCCCTCTTTGGGTTCGAGTCCGAACGGTCGCGAGGCATAGGGTCCGGTTTCTTTGAGATATAGTGCCTCGGAACCGCCCCCCGTGGTCAGACGGGCACTGATCCGGTAGGCGCCGACGGGGACGTTGTTGATGTAGAAGGTCGTGCGACTGCCTTCCCAGACTGCGCTGCGCACGACGACCGGTTTGCCCGCGCTTCCGTCGAACAGTTTCCCCTCCGGTGTGAGCGTGACTTCCAACTCCGAACCGTTCGGCAGGTTTTTGTCGCCGCCGAACCGGGGGTCGGCGATCCAATAGCCGACGCTGAGCGTCCCGCCGTAATAGTTTCCGCTGTACTGCGGATGGTCGTTCGCCGAATCGCGGTCGCCGATGCCGTACGGGAGCAGGACCCAGTTTTCAACCAGACCGTTCGCGGTCGCGAACGAGTCGGCTTCGCCGTCCGCGGGATGCAAGCCGAACGAAGCGCGGCCTTCGCCGTAGTCCTGCGTGATTGTCGCGGTGTAGAACGACGCCGCGCCCCACGGCACCGCGACCTCGTAATACCCCTTGGCGTCGCTTTTCGCCGACGCGCCCGAATAGAAGCCTCCCGCCGACGACGAGCGTACCCCGATCACGGCACCCGCGAGCGGTCGCCCCATGCCGTCCTTGACGTAGCCGCGCACCACGCCTCGCTTGGCGGTTAGTTGGGGGAACGCGGGCATCGGCGGCATCGCGTTCCTCATGACGTTGACACAATATTGTTTCGCCGTCAGGGTAAACTCCGTGGCGGCGACGGGGGAACTGTTCGACGCGGCGGTCTTATGTTGCCCGGGGACCGGCGGTGTGACGACATTTTTGGGTTTCAGGTCCTTGAAAATCTGCCCGACGCCGTGTCCTGCGTCGGCGGGCGCGGTTTCCGCGCTCACCGGATCGCCGTCCTTCGACTCCGCATTAGCCGGTAACATTTCCGTCCATGCCAGAATCAACGCTTCGTCGGTCGGCACCCAGAACCCGACCAACGCGCGCCGCGTCGGTTTGGTGCGTAGCGCAGTGACCAGCGTAAAGGGTCCCACTTTCGCGTCCGGTTCGCCTTCCGTGTACTCCCAATCGGCGCGCCGCAACGCCGTGCCGACCCGCGATTTTATGTCGCCCGCTTTCGCGTTTTTCTTGCCGGTCTCCCAGACAAGCAGTTCGATCCGCCCTTGCTTCACTTTGTTTCCGGCGGACTCCATCATTGTGCGCAGTGCCTTAGTCACCTCGTCAGGCAGATCCCCCGGTCGGACCCGTAG
>JACMMA010000466.1 GCA_014379275.1 Armatimonadota bacterium
CTACGCGGTCGTCGCGGCGGTCGCCCTCTACGCCGTCGTTTTGCTGACCGAGCCGGAAAAACCGGTCAAGAAGCCGACCAAAAAAAGCACTCTCGGTGCCGCTACCAGGGCGCCCGCCGGGTTCCTGCCCGAAGATTTGACTGCGCGGTTCGCCCGTTATCAGGGGAAATCACGGGACGCCTTTAAGCCCGAGGTAGTTCCGAAACAAACGATGATAAACGCCTTACCGGGGGGGCGAACGGCGGGTGAATCCGGCAGGCTACTCACGGGTACGGGTCTACGCGGTTCGTGGGCGCTGACCGGCATCAATATCCTTAACGGTAACCGCAGTGCTTTGATCGAGAACGCCACGACCGGCGACAGTGCCTTTTTGAAGACCGGCGATTCCTGGAATGGGCTTCAGGTCGTTGCTGTCGAGACGGACACGGTCGTGTTTCTGAACACCCTGGGACAGCGCACCCAATTGAAGTTCGTGGACCCGGATAGCGAAGCCATTCCCACGCCCGGCACGACGACGATCACTCCCGGCACCGTGCCGGGGCGAACCGTCATCACGGTAACGCCGATAAACAAGAACGGCATCACCGTCACACCGGGGGGTGTCGCGCCGGTTATCCCCGCACTCCCCGCTCCGCCCGCCAGCGGTCTGGGTATGAACCTGCCACAGACGCGCGGGCGGCAACGATAGCGAAAAACAGTCACGCATCATGAAAAGAAATCAACACATCGTCCCCCGCATCGCGGCACTCGCCGTCGTCGCCGCCGCACTTCCGACCGCTACCGCCTACGCGCAGTTTGACTTCGGCAGAGGCAGGGATTCGCAACCACCCGCCTGGAAGCAGTTCAACCTGAACACCAGGACCCGGGTCAAGATGGATTTTCGCAATGCCAGCGTGGACGCCGTGCTGAAAATGCTCAGCGAGGCGAGCGGGATTCCGATCATCAAGGACCCGAACTTGACCGGCGGCATCACGCTACAAAGCCCGAAGGAACAAACACTCGGGGACGCCTTCTCGATGCTGGATACGGTGCTCAGTCTCAAGAATTTCGGCATCGCCAAGGAGAACAGTTTTCTCGTCGTCCGGCCCAGAGGGCAGGAGAATCGCGCCCAATCCGGCGGGGGGGGTGGGCGCTTCGGCGGCAGCTCGGAGGGACGATCTGAGGGGCGAGACAACCAGCCACAACTGCGCGTTTACGCGATCAAGTACGCGAACGCCACCCAGGTCGCCCGCGTCATCAACGAAGTGTTTGCACTACCCCCGACGCCTCCCAACCAGGGCGGCAATCAACAGGGCAACAACAACAATCAGCAGGGCGGCGGCGGCGGTAACAATCGACGCGGCGGGCGGGGCGGCGGCGGCGGGCGCGGTGCGCTCACCGGTTCCACGGTCAAGGCTTCCTCGGACGACTTCAGCAACTCGGTGATTGTCAATGCGCCGGGGAATGACCACGAACAGATCGGGCGGCTGATAGAGCAGATAGATAAACAGACCGATCAACCGCAACAGTCGCGCGTTTTCCGCCTGGTATACGCCAGCGCGATCGAGATGGCCCCACTCGTGCAGAACGTTCTGGTCAGCAACGCCCCGCGCGGGCGCGGCGGCATCGGTAGCCAGAACGTTCCCATCGAGCAACGTTTCCAGCAGGCGCAACGATTCGGCTCCTCGCAGGCGGCGTTCGGAACCGTGGTCCCCGACCCGCGCACGAACACGCTGGTTGTCACCGCGACACAGGACAGCCTCCTGATCGCGGAAAAGGTGGTCGCCGAACTCGACAAAGAGGTTTCGTTCGAGTCCAGTACGTTCGTCATTACGCTACAGAATGCCCGTGCCGACATCGTTTCCCAGCTTCTCAACCAATCGTTCGGCGGCAGGAACGGCGGCGGGGGCAACTTCGGCGGCGGAAACCTGAATCGCACGAATAACAACCGGGCCACCACCCAGCGGCGAGCGACCGGCTTGAACGGCGGCAACCGCTCCGTGCCACCGCCGGGTACCGGGGCACCCGGCAGAACCCGCGCGGCGGGCGAACCGGACACCAGCACGGCGTCGGCGGATTCTGCCGCCCTGCCGCTCGACCTCGAAGACCCGAATGCCGAGGGGGGTGAACTCGCGACCCGTGTCACGGTTCAGGACGGTATCCAGGTCGCGCAAGGGCAGAATCGGCAACGCGGCGGTCAGGGCGGCCAGCGGTCGCAACAGCCGGTCGGCGGGAGCGGCCTGGATGGTAATGGTCGCCAGGTCAATGTGCGCGATCTGACCGGCCAGGTCGTTGTCGTGCCCGACATCAACACCAACAGCGTCATCGTAGTCACGTCGCCGGAAAACCGCGAAGTGATCGAGAATATCCTGCAACAACTCGACAAGATTCCCGAGCAGGTCATGATCGAGACCCTGATCGTCGAGGCAAGTCTGGACTCTTCCAACAAACTGGGCGTCGAATTCAACCTGAATCAGACCGGTATATTCGGCAACAAGAACGTTTCCGGCGTCGGCGGGAACTCGTTCGGGCTACAAGCGAACGCCGCCCAACCGCAGGGATTACGCTACACGTTGACGGGTACCCAGTACGGCGTTTTCCTGCAAGCGTTGCAAACGGATAGCCGCTTCGAAGTGCTTTCCACGCCGCGCATCTTTACCAGCAATAACTCCACGGCGGAAATCAACATCAGTCAGAGTTTGCCGTACGTCGTCAACCAGCGGTTCGACGCGGTCGGCAACGCCATCTTTAACTACGACTTCCTGGACGTCGGGATCATTCTTACCGTCACACCGCGCATCACGTCGAACGGCTACGTGACGATGGACGTGACCCAGACCGCGAACGATTTCGTCCGCTACACGGATTTC
>JACMMA010000467.1 GCA_014379275.1 Armatimonadota bacterium
CGGCGATCCCGAGTCCGGAAAGAAGCGCGGCGTTGTACAGCGTCGTCGACGCCTGACAAACCCCACCCCCGAACGCGGGAACCAACTCGCCGTCGAAGGAGACCGGTGCGCGGACATACCCCCGATCCACAGACCACCCACGAACCACCTGGTTGAACGAAAACGTCGCCCCCGGCGCGATCACCCGCCCGTCGAGAGATTGAGCCGCCAGTTCGGCATTGTGGCGCTGCGCCCGGGAGCGCCCTTCTAAGCGTGTCGCGAACGCGCTCAAGGAGGTCTCGGGTGGCGGAAGCGCATTCAAGTAGGTAATCGAAGCAACGCCCGCACCCAGAGCGACACACCCGATCAGTCCCGTGAGCGAAGCGTTGACAGGTTTTATCAAGGACGTATCTCCAGCGGTGTCGCCCCGGACTCGCCATGAAATCCCGCGTCATACATCCCCTGCACAACGGTCGGAAGCGCACGACTTGTCCCGAGCGTTTGCGCACGCAGGTTGTACTCGACGACATGTTTCCCTTTGGGCAGTTTCCGGGCGAAAAAGGCGATCCGGTCGTCCCGCACATCGACATGGTCGTACCAGAATTGCCAGTCTTCGCTCGAAACATCCTCGTCTGCGGTGCCACGCTCCGTGATCTCCGCGCCGGAGGGAAACGTGTCCTCAATCAATACGTAACTGCCGTCGCGGGTCGCGTCGATGGTCAGTCGGACCCGCAAGCGGTCTCCCTGGGCAAATCGTCCGTTCGTGACGGTCTCGGTCGCGAGCCGCCACGCATCATTGCCGACTTTGCGCGGCACGACGCGAAGCACTTCCCGTTTCACCGTCACGCCGTGCTGTGTTAACGCGGCCAGTTCCGTCCCGGCAGGTGTCGTGACGGTTTGCCGTAGCGCCCCCGCGTAGAAAATGTTCCCTCCGGTGGCGCCATCGCTCCGGACGAAACGCACCGTATTGATGCCCGCCCGTAGAACATTTGTCGGTAGATTCAAAACGATTTCGCCCTCACCGTGTGTGTCGTTTGCGAGATCAAGGGTGCGAACGACTTTGCCGTTGACCTCCACGGCAAGCGAACCCGATGGTGCCTCGCGATCAGCCGGAAATGCCCGCAGATAGTCGCAAAGTGCGACCAGCACCCACGCCGTGTCCCGGGTATCGCCGAAGTATCCGTCCGTGCGACTTTGCATCAAATAACGGAGCGTCGCGGCGACACGGTCATCGTCGGGGCGGACCGCGATCAAAGCACGAAGCGCGAGGGCGGTTGCCATGCGGTCGCTACAATCCCGGTGCGACTGCTTGCCCGGGAACGCGGTCCAGTGAATCAAACGTCCTTCCACCACGGCACGGCGTTGTAGCTCGTCGTAAAACGGCTCATAATCCTCGCCCAGTTGATGTCCGAGGAGCGTCAGATAGGCGAGTGCGTCTATGGGAAGTTTCGCCGGAACAAGCTTCGTGCGTGTCGCGCTGTAGCGGAACGGCGCATGTAGCAGATTCGTGGTCGCATCGGAGTAACCGGACTGGGCGAGCGCATACAGAAGGAACGGGCGGGTACGCGCGGGAGCCGTCCCCAACAGCTTCACCGCGGCCTGGATCCCGCGTTCCATCATCGCGTCATCTACCGAATAGCTCTGCGTCCTCGCCTTCGACAATCCGAGCAACACATACGCCGTCATGAAAGGGTCGTCCTGGTCGGTTTCCCACCATCCCCAGCCGCCCGTCTTGCCGTGTTGGAACCGGCTCAGGCGCGCCACCCCGTCACGCACCATGCGCGGTAGCTCGGCTTGCTTGCCGACATTCCCGAGCGGCCCGAGTTCCTGAACGAGTAGGTCGGGGTAGAAACGGCTCATTGTCTGCTCCGTGCAGCCGTAGGGGAAGCCGACCAAATACTCGATACTGGCGGCGAATACGCCGCGCACCGAAGGCGTGACGCGCAGGGCAAGACGCGTCTCTGGGGCGGCTGCGGCAGGGTCCAACCGCAACGTAATCTCATCCGGCGTCGCTGTTAGCGTATCGGGGGGCGTTTCCTCGGAAGTAGCGGGTGTGTTGCCCAGTTCACCGGCGAACGTGGTGAAATCGGTGCGTCCGTAGGCGCGGACCGGAAGCGACTGTTCCACGCCATCCGTAAACGATTCTTTGCCCGTTTCTTTGGGCGTCCAGGCGGTGACGCGAAGCGCGGCAGCTCCGGAACTGTTCGACGCGAGAGTGACCGGCCAGGACACCGTCCCTACACTCCCGGCGGCGACCGTCACCGACTGGGTTTCCTTCTCCCCCAGACGGAGCGACGGAGCGACGAGCCGCACCTGTACCCGTTGTTCGCGCCCGGTTTCATTATGTACTATCGCCGACAGGCGTGAGGAGTCCCCGCCGACGAGATAGCGCGGCGTTTCTAGGCGCAGAAAGAACGGTTTCGAGGAAATGACTTTTGTCCTCGCGTAACCGACGGCGGTTTCCTCGCTCACGGCATTTACGGTGGTCCGCCAGGTTGTCAGATTATCGGGTAGCGTGACGGTAACCGTCGCCTTGCCGGACGAATCCGTTCGCCCGTCCGGCAACCAGAAAGCGGTGTCACGGAATTTACTTCGCGCCTTGATACTGGGCTCCGCTTTACTGACGTCGCCGAGGTACTCCACGCTGAACGAAAAACTGGTCGAAACGCGGTTCGAGCGGGGGGGATAGAAGGTTCGCCGTAGCGCCTTCGGGTCGTC
>JACMMA010000468.1 GCA_014379275.1 Armatimonadota bacterium
CGGGATTCCGGCACGGGTGGTCAGTGCGCGGGCGCAGGATGTAGAGACGCGCCGATTTGGGGCGGGGCACGTCTTCGCCGAAGCGTACCTGCGCGACCAGAAAAAGTGGGTGTTCTTGGACCCACAGGTGAATGTCGTTGGTGAAGTAAACGGCAAGCCGTTAAACACCGTCGAGTTCCGGCAGACGTTTTCGGAACCGAATCCGAAGGTCCACTACAATCTGCTACTCGGATCTTGTTTCTATTACTTCAGTTATGAACTCGATTGGGGATACCCGCTCGGCGAGAGGAAGCCGGGCAATATTCTGCTCGCGCCGAAAGGGGCACCGTATCCGCGCGTGTTCCAGCGCGTCTCGCCGCGCTCCGAAATGCTAACTACGCACAATCCCGCCGATGTGTACGGACCGCCGCCGGAAGTGAATTAGCGGTGCATTCTTCCGAGATCTCCCTCGCAACACACAAGGAAATATCTTTACCAATGAAACATCTCATCACGGGGGTATGTGCCACCCTGATTTCTCTCGTCGGCTTCGGCACTATTGCATTCGCACAGTCTGCCTCTGCCCCCGTCACGCAGCCGGATGACACGGTGATTAGCCCGCGCGACCGGGCATTCATCGCGTCGAAAATGTACGCCTCGATTCCGATTTACTTTGCCCATTCCCAGACCATCCCGGATTTCGATCTGGAAGCGAGTTACCAGAAGTTTCTGGACGCCGCGTTCAAGGCACCGGGGCGGTATGAGTTCGACCTGGCTTGTATGGAGTTTATGGCGCAACTTCACAACGGACATTCTGGCTTTTCTGATCCGTGGCTTTACCAGAAGCACGGAACACCTCTCGGGTTTTCCGTAATGCATGTCGAAAATCAATGGGTTGTGACAGGCTCGCGTCTTTCTGGTCTCGATAAGGGGGACATTCTGGAAACACTCGACGAAAAAACGATAGAGGAGGTTTTTCAGGAAAATAAAAAATATCTTCAAGTTTCCAGCGATTGGGCGGCACGTACCGAGTTCTTTCGACAAGTATTCCTTTTTCCCGAGCGTTTCAACCTGACGATACAAGGCGGCAAAAAAGTGGTGATCATTCGGACACCAACCCCTGCCACGCCCACGTCATCCGCGCCGGTAACACCGGTGGGCGAAGGACCGAAAACGACCGGCAAATGGATTTCTGAAAACCGCATCGCTTATGTGGAAATCCCCAGTTTTGACAACCCCAGGTTTGAGCAGGGCGCGTTGGAATTGGTAAACCAATACAAAAACGCGGAAACGTTAATTGTGGACTTGCGCGGTAACGGCGGGGGGAACACTCCCGTCCGTTTAATTGATGCACTCATGGATCGCCCGTATCGCGGGGCGTCGACTGCGACGCCTATTGGGGTCGCACTGTGGAGAGTGCGGGCTGACTACTTCGACCAAATCAGTAAAGACCCTAAAACTCCGCGTGATTCCGACTATGGCTACCTCGAAACAATGAAGGACTTGAGCCGAGACGCGATGTTTTTTCAACCTTCCCCGCTACAAAAACCGGAAAAGCCGGTTTTCACAGGAAAACTCATCGTTCTCATCAACCGCAACGTAGGGTCTGCCGCTGAGGATTTCTGTATCCCGTTCAAAGACAATCATCGTGCTACCATCGTAGGCGAACCGTCCTATGGTAGCACCGGTCAACCGTATTACTACTCGTTTCCCAATGGCATGAGTTTCCGGGTCAGTTCCAAGCGCGACAGTTTCCCGGACGGGTCGCCGTTTGAAGGGGTGGGCATTGTGCCGGATGTTGCCGTCGTCAGAACCATCGACGCGGTCCGCTCCGGCGAAGACATGGTCCTCAAAAAAGCACTGGAGATCGCGGAGCGAGACAAGAAACAATGAAATCGAAAACTGTACTGACATATTTGTGCGCCACGTTATCTCTGCTTCCCGGCTGAGCGACAGCAACTGTCGCCCAGCCGCTCCCTCCAATCGTAGATGAGCAGGACGACAGCAAGCGTTGCCGATCCTGAAAACGAGCAAAGTCGTTAGCGATGCTTGCCCTATTGGAATCGGATGGCGCGTCCGAAAAAGCGCGACGGACGATAGAGACTCTGCCCTACCGATGACGTACTCTCCAAGGTGAATGGCGTGACCCATCGGCAATGATGGCGACAATGCTCGAATCGCTGGAGCGGGCGGAAACTGGAAACCTGAAGGGGGAGGACTCATTTCGCCAGCGTCTTGTGAATAACAAAAAGGCTTCCTATGGACTCGCAACGACCGGCGAGGCCACGGGTGATGGCGTGGGCGCAGGCGATGCGGATGGCGACGGCTTGGGCGCAGGCGGTTTTGAAACTATAGGTGAAGGCGGGGGCACTGGTGAGGAAACCGGCACAGGTTCAGGAGATGGTTGTGACAAGCTCTTGTCTGCGAGGAAGTCGCCCCGATATTTCATCGCCGCGATCAGGGAACGTTCGTATTTCGACAAATCGCGCGTGTCTGTCAAACCGCGCTCGGTCATGATCTTTCCGGCGACATCGGCGAAGTCTCGTATATTCCCCCGGTTCACCTTTTTGTCCATCAGGGTCGCCATCCCCGCCTCGGAGCGGACCACATCGCCGACACGTACAGTGCCTGCGCCGACGGGGAACGTGTCGTCGGCGGGCCAGTATTGCGACCGGGCGACCGCGACCTGCGCCAACCGGAAACCGTCAAACGCGGCGGCACGCTCGAATACTGCCGTCAGTCGCTTGTCGTCGATGACCTGACGAACCGCGTCCGCGCCGCGTGTTTCCGCGCCCGTCGCCGTGTTGACACACACCAGCCCCGAGTCCGACGAAACGTCGATCCCGAACCGCCGGAAGTCCTTCTGGAAATTTGCCGGATCGTCGGTCTTATAACGCTGTAGCACTCCCGCGAGCGAGCCGGTGCCATCCGATGCCGTGATGAACTGAATGAATCCGACCGAAACGAAACCCGTGTCGTAGGTGTTGATCGCCTCGAAACCGCCTTCGTACTGGGAAACGGCTTGCAAAACGCGCCGCTCGAAATCGGTACGCCCGGCTTTGGCGAATATCGCTTCCAGCCGTTTTTTCTCATCCCCCGTAGCGTCCCTGACACGTTTCCCCGGACGGATCACGCCGTTCTTCTGTCGGTAATAACTATAGTAGGCATTACGCTTGCCGAAGTCGATCCCGTCCTCGTAGATGAACGGGGCGGGGGCGTCTTCCAGCGCGAACGTCACCGTATAGCGCGTCGGGGCTACCTTCTCATACAAGGGTGGGCAGGGGCTACCGACCGCGTTTTCCAGACCTTGCGGGGCGGGACCGGGATCGAGCGGCAGAACGCTGGCATCGGACGCGATCGCCTTCCACATCGCCGCGCGTTGATCCCACCAGCTTTGCCATATGGCGGCGGTGATCGGGTCGGTCTTCCGGCACGCCGCGATGATTTTGGTGAAGGCGAGATACCAGGTTGACCCCTCGACTGTGACATTCACTCTCGCGGCGGCGTCGGGCGAGGGCAGGATCGTATAGCGCCCCGCTCCGTTCCAGTAGATTCGGACCGCTTCGCGCTCGGCGTCCGTGAAGGATGGTGGCGGGGCGATCTCTTGCTCTGCCCCCCGAGTGTAGGACGCCAGCGGCGAAAGGGCTACCAGCGTTGACAGGATCAACGCGCGGCGTGAGAGGAGAAGGGGGAAGGACATGTCGGGGCTATGGTATCAAACTTACGCGCTACATGGCAAGATCACCTTCACGCACCGGAAAGCTCTTTATAAGGAAACTCGTTTCGCGACCGCCTCGGCTATCTTTGTCATGAACTCCTTATCGCGCACTGCGTCGAAGGGGACCGCGCTTCGCTGCTCCGCCGGGTAAAACATCGGCGGCAGAGTGCGATAGGATTCCGGCTCCGTATCGAAGCGGGGGAATACATGCGCGTGCAACGCCGGGTCTTGATTGCCGAGTATCTCGTAGTTGCACCGGACCGCGCCGCTGACCTCCAAAATCGCGTCGCCGAGGGTCGCCATGTCCGCCAGGAATTGAGCGCGTTCCGCGCCGGAAAGCGCGTTCAGATCGGGGACGACCGGGTCCGATAAAAGTAGGCAGTAGCCGCGCAGTAATTGTGAGTCGCCCATCACCGCCCATCCGGACGGCATCCGGCAGATGACGGTTGTGTTCTCGCCCGCTTGGGCGGAATGGACCCGGGCATGGATCGCGGTCGGCATACGATAGTTTCCTTCAATGCTTGCGGAAGACCGGTGCTTTGACCTACAATCCGTTTCATGCCCCGCCTCCGACTCGCACATTTTTTTGTTTTCTTCGCTTTGATTACCGCGCTTTCCTGCCCTGCCAGTGCCGAGACCGCAAAATCGCCTGCTCCGAAACCGCTGAGTATCGAATGGATCATGCGCGGCCCCGAACTTTACGGCACCGAACCTACCGATGTCCGCTGGTCACTGGACTCCAAGCAGATCTACTTTCGCTGGAAAGAGCCGGGGGAACCGCGCCGCGAATCGTTGCACTGGTATGTCGTCGATAAGACGGCATCGAAGGACGCCAAACCGCGTCGCCTATCGGATAAAGAAGCGGAGAACGTCCCGCCGGTTTTCGATGGCGAGGACCCGACAACCTATCACCTCGGTGGGGGGATGCCCTACTTCTTTTTCGAGCGGGACGGCGACATTTTCCGTTCGGAGCCAACTGTGCGGCGGAACGTGCGGATTACGAACACCCCAGCGGTGCGCGAGTCCGACCCGCACTTCGCCGGGAACGGTAGCGATGTCGTTTACCGTGTGGACGACAACCTGTTTCGTCTATCCGGCACCGCAGGAGTGGATTTTCGTCAACTGACCGACATTCGCACCGGACCCGCCCCGAAGAACGAATCTCGGAAAACAGAAGGAACGGCGAATATTGCCGAAACTATCGAACGCGAACTGTTCGATAGTGTGCGGGCACGAACCGAGGAACGTGAAAGGGAGCGAGTGCGACAGAGTGCGCGGGAGGCGCAACGCGGGCGAACTCCGTTTTATCTTGCCGAGACCGAGTCTGTGCGGGATCTGGTCGTATCGCCAGACACCAAAACGGTACTTGCTCTGCTGGATATTCCCGCAAAAGGAGCGACGCCTTCCGGGGTGACTCCGCAGTACGTTAACGAGGACGGATTTGTCAGTGCGCCAAAAGCGCGTCCCAATGTCGGTTGGGAGAAGAGCGGTACCGACCGATGTGTGCTGTTGCAGGTCTCGGACGGCAAAGCCATCCCGGTGACGGTCCCGCCCGCTCTCAAGGATCGCGCCCTCCGGTTCCTCTCCGCGAAGTTTTCTTCGGCATCGGGGCGTCTCGCGGTATCCGCGCGTGCGGAGGACGGACACGACCGGTGGCTATTTTTCGTCGACCTAGGGACCGGCGTAGCGACCGTCGCGGATACTCTGCATGATCCGGCGTGGGTAAACGGCCCGGGGTGGAATGCTTTCGGTTGGACGGAGGATGGCAACCATCTGTATTGCGTCAGCGAGGAGAGCGGGTGGGGACGGGTAATACTGATCGGGGTCACCGGGACGCGGCAGACGTTGACGCCAGATAGAAGCGAGGCGTACGATATATCGGTGCGTGCGATCTCGGAATCCGAAACCGGGTATGGTAACTTCGCCACGGACAAGCCGACGCCGGTAGGCACCCTGTATTTTACTTCTTCGGAGGGCGATCTGGGACAACGGCATTTCTATCGCCGCTCCCTCAATGGCAACGAAAATATCAACCTGACCCGATCCCTACCGGGTTGGAATGAGGCGACGCTTTCGCCGGACGGTAAGTCGCTTGCCGTGGTTCACTCGTACACCAACAAGCCGCCCGAACTGTTCGTGATGGATGCCAGGCCGGATGCCGCGCCGCGTCAGATCACCGTGTCACCGTCGCCGGAGTTCCGGGCGCACCCGTGGCGCGACGTGCCTGTAGTGAAAATCGCCGCGCGGGACGGGACACCGGTTTATGCCCGATTGTTCACGTCCACAAAAAAAACACAAGCGACGGGAGCCGCCGTGGTGTTCGTTCACGGCGCGGGCTACCTACAGAACGTCGACAAAGCCTGGACGGAGTACCCGCGTGAGTACATGTTCCATCACTTTCTGGCCGAGCGCGGCTATACCGTTCTGGACGTGGATTACCGCGGTTCGGCGGGATACGGGCGCGACTTTCGCACCGGAATATACAAGCACATGGGCGGCAAGGATCTGAGCGATGTCACGGATTCGGTGCGCTGGCTAATCAAGAACCAAAAAGTCGACCCGAAGCGCGTCGGGATATATGGCGGCTCCTACGGCGGCTTCCTGACGCTGATGGCACTGTTCACGGAGCCGAAGACCTATCGCGCCGGTGCCGCCCTGCGCCCGGTGACCGACTGGACCAAGTACAACCAGGGGTACACGTCGCGCATTCTCGGGTTGCCGCAGGACGACGAAGCCGCGTACCGACGTTCGTCGCCGATCTTCTTTGCCGAGGGTCTGACCGGCTCGCTCCTGATGTGTCATGGCATGCGCGACGATAACGTGTTTTTCCAGGACACCGTGCGCCTCACGGAACGGTTGATCGAACTCGGCAAGACGGATCATTTCGAGACGGCGATCTATCCGGTAGAGTCGCACAGCTTCACCGAACCGGCGTCCTGGACGGACGAGTATAAGCGCATCTTCGCCTTGTTCGAGCGGACAATCGGCGGGAGGGAGTGACGTTTTTTGTCCTACGCGGACGGCGCCAACCTTACGTTGGATCGTTGTACCTGCGGTGCTGTTACTACGTTACGCTTCGCGCGAGCCGTGCTACACTTAAGCCTTGTTGTTTTCCTGCGTTCCGC
>JACMMA010000067.1 GCA_014379275.1 Armatimonadota bacterium
GAAGAATCCGCCGCGGATAGGCGACTGCGATGTAAAACTGGGGAAGATGACTCCCAGCGTATCGGTTTGTTTGCGCACCAATGCGCGTGCTACGGCAGAGGGGTGGTAGCCGAGTTCTCGGGCTGCGATACGAACGCGTTCCTTGGTCCCGGTAGCGATCTGTGCTCCCGAACTGTTATTGAGGACTTTGGAAACGGTCCCTAACGATACGCCCGCACGGGCGGCTACTTCGCGGATGGATACCGGCATCGGCATGGTTTACTTTCAGCTAAACGGAAAGGCTTTTCGGAAAACCTTTTCCGTGATTATACGTGTGGTTAGCCGCGCTGTCAAGAGGGCGGCGGAAAACTGTCCGGGAAACTATTCAGGTTCCGCGCTACCTTCGAGAATCAGGCCGCGCGTTTCGGGGTAGCGTTCGTACCAGAGCGCGAGAGCGTCGCGCAAATGTTCGGCGTAACGGTAATGCGAACCCGTGCCAGTGCGAAGTTCGGCTTCGTAGATGAACTTGTCGGCGGTGGTGGTGTGCTCGAAGGGGAACTGCGTGCCGAGAAGCGCGAAATAGATCCCCGCCTCCCTGCCCTTCTGTAGAAAATGCTTCGCCTGCCTGGAAAGGACGCGCCCCATCTCGCCGAGCGTCCGGTATTCGGATGACGATTCGGGCAGTTGATCTGTCGCGAAATAGAATCCGACCGGCGAGAGCGGGCAATGTTTGGTCCCGGTACGGTGCCGATTCAGGTCTCGGATTTCCGCGAACGCGACCGCATCCCATCCGAAGCGTACCCCCGTCTGGCGCACGGTTTCTCCTATGTACGCGTACCGGTTGTCGTGCAAACTCAGGTCATTGGCGAACTGTCCGAACGCGCCAGCATAGGGTTCCCAAACATCCAAGCGAGCCTTCGGAGGACGCTCGGACGAGAGTTCGTTCTCGATCAAGTGGACGTTCCCCCCGGCACCGCGCCATGTTTCCCACTCCCGCACCTGCCCCGCGACGAGCGACGGTTTCTCGACCGCATGCCGCAAAAGACGCGGCGCGACAAGCGCAAGCTCGTCCCGTACCATCCCGCCGAGTTTCCTCGCTTCCGGGAGCGGGTGCGACAGGAGGTGCTGGCAGAGCGTCACCCACGCCCGCGCGGACTGCACCATCATAACGTTGGTCTTCGCCGCGACGGGCAGGAAATACCGCGCCCGGTCGAACGCGTAATTGCGCCGCATCCGTGCTACGGTGCGTTTCGCTTTATCGGACGGGTCGTCTAAAAGTTTTCGCGGGATGCGCGTGATTTCCGGGTTCGCGTCCGCGACACCCTCCCAGAAGGTGACGGCCTCGGCGTAGGCGTTGAAAGCGTCCCCCATCGCCAACTCCCACTCGCCGCGCAGATCGTCCGGCATACCCAATGTTTCCGCGTCTACTAGTCCTTCCGCGCCCATGCGGATATAACGAGTGGACGATTCCTGCCCGCCCGCGACGGGGCATAGTGCCCAGACAAGATACGCCAGCAGGAGCGACACGCCGTCCATAAATAGTGCGACGGGGGCCATATCGGCGATACTCTGGTGACCATAGTCCACCATTTTGAAGATCGAATCGACCGATTTGTCCGGGTTGTCGGGGTCGATTTTGGCGAGAATCGCCTCCAAGCCGTCGTCGGAGCGGGAGTAGCGTGCCCCGGTCGCCGCGAGCAGTTCCGGGGTCAGGGCGGGGCGACCGGCGGCGTTTGCGGCGTCGGTCGGGCGCAAAGAAACATGGGTGACTTTCATCGCGTCGTTATTATACGCCGAAAAATTCGCGCACGGTGACGGCAACATATTCGCGGTGTTCCGGTTTCAGTTCCGGCATGATCGGGATGGAAAGCACTTCGCCCGTCGCCGTTTCCGAATGCGGCAAATCACCCGGTTTGCCGCCGTAGGTAAGATACGCCTCCTCCAAATGGAGCGACCCCGGGTAGTAAATACCGGACCCGACCCCATGCTCGGCCAGAAACGCCTTCAGGTCGTCGCGCCGCCCCCCGGTGACCCGGAGCGTGTACTGGTGGTAGGTGTGTACATTTTCCGGCGCGGTGTAGGGGATTGTCAGTCCCCGGATTCCCTGAAGCGCGCTGTCGTAGTAGGCGGCGTTCTGTCGGCGAGATTCATTCCAAGCGGCGATGCACGGCAGTTTCACTTGCAAAACAGCGGTCTGGATGGCATCCAGGCGCGAACAAAGCCCGACATATTTGTAACGGTACGTCCCCTTAGAACCATGAAAGCGCAGGTAACGCAGTTTTTCGGCGAGTTCTTCGTCGTCGGTGAGGACCATCCCCCCGTCCCCCGCCGCACCTAAATTTTTGGTAGGGAAGAATGACAGGGTTGAGAACAGCGACCATTTCGCCACCTCGGAGCCATGATGATAGCAACCGATCGCCTGCGCGGCGTCGCCGATGAGCGGCAAGTTGTGCGCCCTGGAAATCGCCGTGAGTGCGGTCATATCCGCCATCTGCCCGAAAAGGTGTACCGGAATTATCGCCTTTGTGCGCGGCGTGATCTTACGCGCGGTGTCCACCGGATCGAGGTTGTACGTTAACGGGTCAATATCGGCGAAGACCGGAGTCAGTCCAAGGAGCGCAATGGTTTCCGCAGTCGCCACAAAAGTAAACGGGGTGGTGATGACCTCGTCTCCGGGTTTGAGATCGAGTGCCATCAGCGAGAGGAGAAGCGCGTCGGTGCCACTGTTGAGCGCGATGCCGAACCGGACCCCGCTCATTCGGGCGATCTGGTTTTCAAGATCCGCTGTCGCCGGGGTCAGACCGAACATTCCGGTCGCTAAAACATCTAAAACCGCCGCGTCTATCTCGCTTTTGAGCGCGGCGTATTGCGCGGGCAAATCCGCCATCGAAACTTTCATCACGTTTTTTCAGACACCAATCTAACTACTCTGATTCTTATTTTTAGTCGGTTTGTTTTTTTGTCCTGCCCGGACGGGGCCAACCGGGCAGGACAAAAAATAAACTGACTAAACGACCCGCGTCCCCTTAGCAAGGAGTGTGTTCGCAGCGAACACAGACGAGATCGTAACTACGACATCTTCTTCCACACGGCACCCGTTATCCATGATGACATTCGACAGGTTCACCCCATCGCCGATGACCACGCCATCTTCCAGGATGCAGTTCGTCAGCGTCGCGTTGCTTCCCACCCGGCAATTCGGCCCGATCACGCTCCGTCCGACGATCGACGCTCCGGCCCCGATGCGGGCGTTTTTCCCGATGTGGACCGTCGGGGCGATATGCGCCGTCTCATCCACGACCGCACCGTCCTCCGCCCAGTATCCGCGTTCGGTCCATGCGCCGGGAACATCCACCGTAATCTCGTGATTCAAAATCGCATCCGTCGCCTGTCGATATTGCTCCGCGCGTCCGATATCGAGCCAGTATCCGGTGGCATGGAACGCGTAAACCGGCTTGTTCTGCTCCAACATCTGCGGGTACGTTTCCCGTTCGATGGAAACCGGGCGCCCCGTCGGGATCTGATCCAGAGCTTCCGGTTCCATAATGTAGATACCCGCATTGATGTAATCCGTGCCGGTGGGTTCGACGTTGGGGTTCGCCGCGAGCATCTTCTTGGTTGCCTCGCTCGGCTCGCGGAACTCACGCACACGCCCCTGCTCGTCCGTAATGATCACCCCATACGGAGACGGCGAGGGAACATCCTTCAGGGTCAGCGTGACGAGGGCATGGTTCTCCTTGTGGAACCGGATAATCTCGGACAAGTCGAAGTCGGTTAGAACGTCGCCGTTCAACACGACGAAAGTGTCACGCCCGGTAAGGTTTTGTGCGTTTTTAATCGCTCCTGCCGTTCCCAGCGGCGTCTCCTCGATGGCATACCGCATCGAAACGCCGAACTTCGAGCCGTTCCCGAAGTGGTTCTGTATCCTGTCCGCCATATAGTTCGTGCAGAAAATAATCTCGTCCATGCCGTGTTGTTTGAGTAAAGCGACTTGATACTCTAAAAAAGCGCGGTTCACAACGGGGATTAGCGGTTTGGGGCGCGTGTAGGTCAGCGGACGAAGACGGGTACCCGCCCCGCCGGCGATAATTATGCCCTTCATTCCACGGTAGACTCCTTATTTGCAGTTAAAATGGTCGATAATTCGCGGCGAAAATTCGCCCCTGTCTCGGCGTCCGCGAGCGCAAATAGCACGAATGCCCGGTAGTACGAATCGAACCCACCGATATCATGGCGCGTTTCGTCGTGTCGTAGCGGCACGGCGAGTCCGGGATGCCCGTTCGCGAGAAGAGCACGGAGCGCGTCGGTCAATTGCACCTCGCCCTTATCATCCGGGACAGTCGTTCGGAGCGCATCGAATACAGCATGAGGTAGCACATACCGTGCCGCGGCGGCGAAGTTGCTCGGAGCGGACTCCGCCTTCGGCTTTTCGACGATCCCTTTGATCGCGAAAGCAACGCCGCTACGGTCGCCATTTTCTGCCGGATCGACGATGCCATAGCGCGAGATCTTTTCGGGCGGCACTTGCTGGACCGCAAGCCCCACAGTGCGCACGTCGCCCGCGCACGATTCGATCAACCTCCCCGTCATCCCGCCGACAACTGGTTCACTCATCACCGCATCGCCGAGAGCCACAAGGACCGGCTCGTTTTCTTCGAGGAACGATTGTGCCCGCAGAACGGCGTCCCCCAGTCCGTGCATCGTTTGTTGGAGCGCGTACCGGCATTCGATTCCCGATTCCGGGTCACGGTCCCCGAACGCCCCGCGCAGAACCGCTTCTTTCACCGGCGATGTCACGAACACAATTCGTTTGATACCCGATGCCGCCAGTTCGCTAACCAGATGCTGCAATGCCGTCCGGCGCCCCAGCGGTAGCAGCTCCTTCGGAACGGCATCCGAGAGTGGGCGCATCCGACTCCCGAGACCTGCCGCAGGGACGATTGCTGTAGTGATACCGCGTTGCGTATTCATAACAAATTGAAAGAAAAAAGGACGCCTAACCGGGTGGCAACCTTGCCGTCCAGTGCGTCCGTATCACCCACCTATTCCAGATTGACTTAGCATAACA
This sequence comes from Armatimonadota bacterium, assembly GCA_014379275.1. Lineage (GTDB taxonomy): Bacteria > Armatimonadota > Armatimonadia > Armatimonadales > Armatimonadaceae > JACMIU01. The sequence continues at coordinate 5,048 of JACMMA010000067.1, forward strand.
CAGATAATTTTTCGTGTCAAAATCGGGCGGCGGTAAGCGTAACTAAAATCGCGGCAGAGCGTTGTATGTCAATGTGAGTGTTTTTTTATTATTACTCGTTGCCCTGTTTATCGCCTATCGCTTCGTCTCGGACAGGGCGGATGAGGCGCGGCAGACGGCGCGCGACACACAAAAAATCGCCCAGCGGCGTGCCGCGCTGGTCCGTGCGCCGGATTCCCCTTCCGCGTACGAGTCGCTCGGGGATGCGTTGCGTGAAGCCAGTCGATACGCGGAAGCGCGGGCTTCCTACGAAACCGCGCGAGGCATGATGCAGGATCACGAGGCGACCGGTGCTGGTCACTTGGGCGGAGGCGGGCTGGACAATAAAATCCGGTTGGTTTCGCTGGACATTTCGGAGGAGCGAGAACGCCCAAAATCGTACGTCGCGCAGATCGTTCGTCGCGAGACGGTCTGTCGGCAATGCGGATGCATCAATGCACCCGACGCGCACCATTGTGTCCAGTGTGGAGCGGGATTATTGACCAATACATTCCTCGACGCGTGGCAACGCGACGACGTTCGCCACCCGATCTTGCGCGAGGTCCGCGAGGGCGCGGTGATAATCTCCGTCGTCCTGCTGGCCGTTTATCTGGCGTCGTGGATGCCGATCGAGATAAAAGGTGTTCTGTTACTTTCTACCATCATCGTGCTGGCTATCAAAGGACTGCGCGCGATAACCGACAAATGAAGGCGAGACGGTTGGTATTTTCCGGTGCGGTTGTGGGTATACAAGATGCAGAGCGACCGTGGGATGATTCCCGGATCGCGAAAAGACTTTAACGGAGAAACAACCTGATGGAAAAATTGAACATCGCATTGAACGAAGACACGCGCAAGTCGGTCTCCGATCAGTTGAATAGCATCCTCTCGGCAGAGCATGTGCTGTACATAAAAACTCGCAACTACCACTGGAACGTCGTCGGTCCGCAGTTTTACTCGCTCCACGAGCTGTTCGAAGCACAATACACGGCACTTTCCGAATCTATTGACGAGATCGCCGAGCGCATCCGCTCTCTCGGCTACAACGCGGTCGGTACCATGGGCGAGTTTTTGAAACTGTCTAATTTAAAGGAAGAAGCACCGAGAACATACCCGGATGCCGGCGAAATGGTGGCTCGACTCGTGGAAGGACATGAGAATAATATCCGCGCCCTGCGCGAGGCGATTGACATGATCGGCGACGAGTGTCACGACGAGGGTACGGCGGACTTCCTGACCGGGAAAATGGAAGAGCATGAGAAAATGGCATGGATGCTTCGCTCGTTCCTCGCCGGTCCGTCCACAGAAACGTCCGGGCCTTCCACGGCGAAGTAACTCACTAACCGAAAGAGCAGGGGCGTTCCGCGGAACGATACCCCAGTCAAACGGTTCCTTTTCTTTACTAATCTGGAGAGAAGGAACCGTTTTTGTTTACATCACATCAACAAGGAACAGACGACGCGCTGCTGGACGATTACTCCCGGACCGTGGTCCGCGTCGCCGAGACCGTCTCGCCCTCGGTCGTCAACATAGAGCTAGGGAATAACGGCAACCGCGCCGGGGCTGGGTCGGGATTCGTACTTACCCCGGACGGCTATATTTTGACCAATAGCCATGTCGTCCGTGGGGGCGGCGGGAACGCGTCACTGTCGGTCGCGCTCGGTGACGGTCGTCGCTTCAGCGCCGAGCTCATCGGCGATGACCCGCACACGGATCTTGCCGTGATCCGCGTGGACGCGCCCCATCTGCATGCCGCGCGTCTCGCGGATTCGGCGACGGTGCGCGTCGGGCAGGTAGCGGTCGCTATCGGCAACCCGTTCGGCTTCCAAACGTCGGTCACGGCGGGCGTGGTTTCCGCGCTCGGTCGGTCGCTGCCATCTTACGGGGGGCGTATGCTCGACAACGTCATCCAGACCGACGCCGCGCTGAACCCCGGCAACTCCGGTGGTCCACTCGTGGATAGCCGGGGGCAGGTCATCGGCGTCAACACTGCGATCATCTCCGCCGCGCAGGGGATCTGTTTCGCGACCGCGATCAACACGGCGAAATGGGTAGCGGGGAAACTGATCAAGGAAGGGCGCGTCCGCCGCTCGGTGATCGGTGTCGCCGGTCAGAACGTCGACTTGCCGCGCCGCTTCGCCGGAAAGGACGGTCCGAAGTCCGGCGTACTGGTCGCGCAGATCACGCCGAACAGCCCGGCGTATCGCTCTGCGCTCAAAGAGGGCGACGTGATCATCGCGCTGGACGGAAACCCCATCGCCGGGATCGAGGACCTGCACCGCCTCCTGACCGACGAGCGGGTCGGCGTCCGCGTCCCGGTGACGGTGTTTCGGCGAACGGGCGAGCAAGAGATCGTACA
>JACMMA010000006.1 GCA_014379275.1 Armatimonadota bacterium
CGTCGCAACCCCGCGCGGCTCCGTGACGCATCCGCGCGGCGAGCAGGGCGAGTTGCGCCCCCCGCCTCCGCGCCCCCGGTAGGGTACACGCCCCCGCCATCTGGGCGACGCCTTCGCCGCTACTGACACAAAGGGCGGCGGCAGCGATTGGCTTACCGCCCATCTCCGCGAGGAAACAGACCGCGTCCTCCCGCGCGGCGTTTATCGCGCCGATGTCGCGCAGAAACTCGGACGCTCCGGGCACCGCGCCCCACCCGCCCGCGCTCGTATCCGCCCACACGTCCGCCTCCGCCGGACCGGTGACGCGCACCGTGACCTCGCTACCGCCGTGTGTCTGTGCGTGCCCGGTATCGGCATGGATGGGGCGATACATCACGCTGGTGAACTCGACCGGGAGATACCCCCGCTCGTGGAGCAGAGCCGCGAGAGCGACCCCGGCGAGCGGGCAGACCTCGTGTATGACCGGGGCACCACGCGCCGCGAAGTAATGCTCGATCTCGTCCAGCACGCCGGGCGTCACCGGGTCGAACAACCCCAAACCGAACGTCTGCGTCACCGGCGAATCGATGCCGTCGTACAGTGCGAACGCGCCCGCAACTTCCATCCACCCGGCACCGCTCTGGGGGAAGACCCGCGCCCTCGCTTCCACGAAACGGGCGGCGGCGTTCGCCTCCGTGCGTTCCAAACGTCGCGCCAGATCTCTGTCCGCGAACGGGTAGGGGGTGATGGTGGCATCGCTGAGGGGAGCATCACCGGGTGAGGGATAGTCATTGTGCCGCGTTTCCATGGGAGTTTTTTCTCCGTAGCGTGGGGGTAAACCTGCCATAGTTCTCCTTCTCCACACATCTTTTAACGGTAAGTGGTAACGATCTGTGAAAATGCCCATACTTCGCCGATTTGACGGCTGTCACATAGGGACAGGAAGCAGAAGGGTAGCGCGGCGAAAGGGTAGCGCGGCGAACAGGGCCGGGGCGTGCCGGAAAAAAGTACGGCGGGTAGACATGGCGCGGGATCCTTTGCCCCTATAATTCGCCTCCCTGCGGGAGTCGCCCTGCGTAGTCGCCGTGCCAGCACCGTAAAACCTCAACTGTTTTGGGCTGTACCTCAGGCTGACACAACACATCACCCAGACCGAGGCTTAGCGCACGTGAGCGGACCCCTGCTCCCTCGGGGCATAGACAAACGCACCCGCGCCGACCTGTAGTGTCTGGTCGCCAATCCGGAACTCGAACGCACCGTCCGGGATGTAGACGGTTTCGTCTTCCCGGCGGTGGCGATGCGGAGGCGGTCCGCATCCCGGTTCTATCGTGGTCAGCGATCCTCGGGTTTCGCCGGTTTCGACCTTCAGAACATAGCGGTCGCCGAGCACGGTCAAAGCCGCGCCGTCGCCCGGTTCCACCACTCGGGAACGGTTTCCGGAACCCGTGTCTGCGGGAAATAATGCTTCTGACACCATGGCTGATTTTTTTCTCCTTTGAAAATCACAAAGCCGATACGCCTCCTTCTTCCAGCGGCGCATCGGCTCGTTGTTTGAGGTCAGTTTCGGGTTAGAATCGGTAACCGAGCTGCAGATTGAAGCCGCCCGGCAGGTCGCCGCGCACCTTCTCGATCAGGGTGTAGTTGGTCTCGAAATACAGACCGCTGCGATCTTGGAGGCCCAGAATGGCCTTACCTCCCAGCGTGAACTTGCGGTCATCCGAGCCATTCTCCTGCCGGTACTTGATGTAGTAGCCGCCTAATCCCGCGCCCACATAGGGCCTCAAACGCGACTTTGGGGCAAAATAGACCCGGCTCTGCAGCCCCACCGCCACATCCGTGAGCTGGAAGCCGCCACGTTCGCGGGATGCAAAGTCCAGATATGGCCCGCTCTGAAACTCCGACCGATCCGCTCTACGACTGAGCGCCTTGAGGTCATAACCAAGGCCGGCGGAAAAGTAAGCATCTCCGGTCCTGTCTCTGATGCTGTGGTCCGAGGGCAGGAACACGCCAAGCTGGATACGGATCGGCTTTTCCGATTGGTTCTCGGCAGGGGCGTCCGCACGCGCACCCCGCACAGTGACAAGGGTTCCACAAGCAACGACGGCGGTCATGCCAGCGGCAAGCAAAAAACGTGTATGGCTCATTTCAGGTTCATCTCTTTCTGGGTTGGTTCGTGCCACCGCACATCGTTTTGGCGGGTGACTCACAGGGATTATTTCCGCGGTTCGCGAGCAACTTATCCGACTAGCGACTAAACTCCCGCTGCCCATCGCGGGAGTCCTCCCCCCCTCCCAGGTCGCACGTTTGTCTCGACTACAGTCGAGGCGACTACTGCCTTTTCGGCCTGCCATATCTTGCCCCAGCGACGGGTCGGTACAAGAGTGTGCACGGTTAAACTATAGTCGGAACCGGATGTAGGCAGCGCCACAAAAACTCCGGCTCCACTACTTTCAAAACGCGAAGGAAACAAACAGATGAATCATCATACGAACAACAGCATGCCGGCAGTGGGCACGTTCCACACCCACAGCGAAGCGGAAGAGGCTGTTCGGAGGCTTCAGCGCGGCGGCATTCCAATCCAAAACTTGTCGATCGTCGGTCGTGACTTTCAGGTACGGGAGCAGATCCAGGGCTACTACCGCCCCGCTGATGCCGCTTTAGAGGGCGCGGGTGAGGGAGCCTGGTTTGGCGGGCTGTTTGGCATGCTGATGGGGTTTGGACTGTTCCTGATCCCGGTGGCGGGCATGGTGCTGGTGCTGGGGCCGCTTTCCGGACTGGTAGCGGGTGCTATCGCGGGCGCCGGGGTCGGAGCACTGGTGGAGGGGTTGGTCGCTCTCGGGCTGCCGCGTGACCAGGCGCTACGCTCTGTGGAGCGTCTCCAAGCAGGGCAGTTTCTGGTGCTGGTCCAAGGCACCGGTGATGAGGTCGCACTGGCCCGCAAGATCCTTGATTCCGAAACTCCCATGGTTCCGGAAGTCGCGGGATGAACGATGATGGTGGCCAAGAAGGACAGCCCGGTTCCGGAAGGATGGAGGAAGGGTGGCTGAGTGTCCATATCTTTGCCGCCTCGGCCTCCATGGTGGGCGTCTGCCTCGCAGTGATCGGTCTGTTTCAGATCGTCGCGCGACTCGGCAATGTCGAATCGCTCGGCGATGATCTGCTGGCCTTTGATGCTCTGCTTTTCCTGACCGCCTGCGTTTTTGCGTATCTGGCGCTGCGATCACGCTATCGTGGGCAGCGCCGCCGCTTGGAACGCTCCGCCGACGCGCTTTTTCTGCTGGGGCTTGGCCTGATGGCGTTTGTCTGTCTTCTCATCACCTATGCCATCAGGTAGGGAGACTCGTTACGCTTCGAAGCAAAAGGGAATAAAGAATGAACCTGGATCTACTGCAGCAACACGTCGATGCTTCGCATCAAACGTTGAGACGGACCGCGACAGCTGTTCTGGCCGCGGCGACACTGCTTGGAGTGGTGGGTTGCGGCTCCAGCAGAGGGCTATCGGTAAAGACGGACTACGATCCCACCGCCGATTTTTCTCGATACCGGACTTTTGCGTTCGTACCAGGACGCATCCTGCTTCCCGGCAATGTTCGGGACACCAACAACACGGTGCTGGGCGACCGGATTCGCAACTCGGTCACCACCCAATTGGAGGAGAAGGGACTGCGCCAGGTCTCCAGTGTGCAGGATTCTGACCTCCTGGTGACATACACCGCCGGAGTGCGCACTCGCCAGGAGATGGAGTCCCGCGCGGCGGGGGAGCCACGGCCCTTCGGCTGGTGGGGGCGGGGCTTCTATGGGAGCGGCGGCTGGTGGGGGCCGGCTTATCGGGAGTTCTGGGTCCAGAACTATACCGAGGGAACGATCCTGATGGACCTGATTGACACCCGCTCCAGGCAGCTGGTATGGCGGGCGTATGTCACCGACCGGCTGACCAAGGCGCCCGACGCGGATCAGGTCAGCCGCATTGCTGCCAAGGTGTTTGCAACGTACCCGCCAAAGTCATCCCAGTAGGCAAGCAAAGGAGGAATATATCGTGTCAGCCGTTCAAACCAGAGAGGCTCAGTTCGCCCACCTTATCCTACCCCATCGGGCATCCCTGTTGCGGGTGGCCTGTCGGTCCACCCGCAGCCGCGAGGAGGCCGAAGACGTCGTTCAGGAGACGCTGTTTGTCGCTTTTCGTTACCTCGACACATTCTATGGCGTAAACGCCCGGCCCTGGCTAAACACGATCCTGCGCCACCAACTCATCAACGCCTTCCGGAAGCATAAAAGCAGCGGACGCGGCTGGACCGTTTCGCTCACCGCGGCGATCGATAGTTTCGGCGAGATAGCCAATGTGCGGGGTGGGGGGGCAACATCGGTGCTGGGAACCATCGGTGCCCACGTGAATAAACCGGAAACCGCGCTCCAGTTTAAGGAAGAGATCGCCACGGTTCGGGCTGCCATCGCGGATCTGCCGGACACCTACCGCCGGGCAATCGTGCTGTTCGATATCGAGGGCTGGAGCTACGAGGACATCGCGTCTGAGATCGGGATACCTATTGGCACCGTCCGGTCACGACTTAGCCGTGCGCGGCGCCGGGTACGCGATGCCGTTGCCGCGCACTTTGACCAGGACAAAGCAAGCCGAAGGCTCCCGGCTAAACCTAGGCGGCCGAGCGCTTAACGCTCTGGCGGCCGGTTCGAAAACGAAAACGCTTGGGGAGGCTGCCGTCTTCGGGTTGCCAGGCGTTTTCGTGAATCAAGCAATCGGCAGGGTGCGGCGGCGGGCCAGCGGGAAACAGGCATCGTCATCCAGTTTGCCGCCCGCGAACTACCGCGCCCCGCGCAGTAGCGCATCGCCGACGTGCGAAAGTGTTTCGGCGCAGGCGGCGGAAGAGGCGGCCAGCCGAGCAATGGCCCCCATCCCAGATAGTCCGCCATCTGCGCCGTCACCGGCACCCCGGAGGCAGGTGCAGCCACGTTCTAGGTCCGCTAATACCGTCGGTGGTCGGCATCAGGGTGCCCCTCTCGGGCAGGTGGCACGGCGCCGATGTGTACACGGCGGTCGGCATGACACCGAGAGGGGTGCCATTGGATGTCGCAGTGATACTTCGCACGCCATGGTTTGCACGCAGGAGCAGCGGGCACTCCGCACCGGCAAGCGCGACCTGCGCACTGCCGGTCAGCGGATGGATAACCACCAGAGCAGCGCCGATGAATTCGGGCGTTCCCACTCGTCCAGGAGCAGAGACTGAGCCACAAACCGATTGAGTCGGCACAGCGCCACGCCGGGAGCTGGTTGCCGCAGGTCTCTCCGGAGCGCCCGCAGGGCGTACTTAACGGCCGCGATCCGTATCGCAACGTTCCTCCCCTCGCCGGTGACATCTCCCACAAGAAGCGCCACTTCGCCGCCTGGTAAAGCGAATGCATCAAAGAAGTCGCCACCGACCGCCGCTTCCTCCAGCGCGGAGGCGGCATACGCTACCCCAAGCGAAAGGCCGTGAAACTGGTTCACCTCAGGCTCCATCAGCAGGCAGCGCCGGAGTGTGTCCGCGATCCGGCGCTCGCGGCGGTACGCGTCCATGGGCGACACGGCTTCCGAGCGGCGTCTCTGCGGCTTTTGCTTCTTCCCGGCGGAGGCTCAGTTCGGTTTTTTGCGGTAACGAACAGGCATAACAATTTTCTACACTTGGTATAGTTGGGCTCCAATCGCTCACGCTCAGGAAAGGGTAACCAGTCCTCGGCGGAGGGCGGCGATAACGGCCTGGGTGCGGTCTTCCGCCTCCAGTTTCTTAAGGATGCTACTGATGTGAAACTTCACAGTCGCCTGGGAGATGGCCAGCACCGGCGCGATCTGTTTGTTGCTCTTGCCCTGCACCATCTCGCCGAGCACTTCCTGCTCCCGCTCGCTCAGCTCGGTTGCAGTGACCCGCTGCGCAAGCTGAGCACCGATCTCTGGTGGAATGACCTTGCAGCCGGCATGAACGCTCTCTACTGCGGCAAACAGAACGCTCGCAGACGCATCCTTGAGCAGATAGCCCATGGCACCGGCCTTCAGCCCTTTGTAAATGTCCTCGGTCGTATCGCGGTCCGTGAACAGCAGGACGCGGGCGGCGGGATAGGATGCTCGTATGACGCTCAGCGCACAGAGGCCACTGACGCGGGGCAGGCGCAGGCCCATTAGCACCAGATCCGGGCGATGCCGCTGGTATAGCGCGATTGCCTGTCCGCCGTCACTTGCCTCTGCTACAATGGTAAAGCCACTCCGCTCCGCAAATAGGGCCGAAAGCCCTTTCCGTACCAGCAGCCGGTCGTCAGCAATCAGCAGCCGGATTGCTTGAGTATTCAGAGGCTCCGCCGAAGTAGTGGAAGCCACGAGCGGAAAAATGTCTCCGGAATGAGGGGGAAACATCGGCCGGATCGTGGTTTGAGTTGGTAAGAACATTCGCGTTTCTCCATTCAAATGTCAATAAATAGGTAAAGTGTCGGTTGCCATCCTTTTCGCAGGGCACGCCACCAGGGACGTCGCCTGTTATGACGGCCGTTGGCTCATCCGTCGATCAAGACAACTCCATTGTCGCCCCCCACCATGAGGCAAACGTTCCGCTTCCGCAGAAAAAACGTTCCGTCCCACGGTTTTGAAACCGGTCATTCAACATCCAGTTGAGGACGATGCTAGTCTCCTCCGAAATGCACCAGCGAAAGACTCCCCAGATTTTCTGGGAGGATAAACGGGATGTCACGGGTTGTAATCGCGAGAGACCCTTCCATTGGGCAGAGTCCTGCTCGACAATCGCATAGCGCATTTCGCTGGCATCTCGGTCAAAATAGAGAGGGAAAGCCCCTGCAAGATTCCGGAGTCGAACCCTGGGAGCAGTGGCTGGTTTCTGAAAGGCAGTAGCAAACGCAATGAGATACCGACGCACAACCCCCCAGGCAGACTGGGGGACAAAGAAGCATCTGCTCGCAACAGCGCTGGGACTGGGAGTGACCACGCTTCTCGCCGGGCCGATAACAGCGGGGTGTGTCAACCAGCAAAGCCACTCCGCTCAGGTTGTGGGAACGCCTCGACCGAAACTTGATCTGGCGCCGCGTCCGCGGCGTCTTTCCACACCGGACGAGAACGCTGGCATTTCCCCGAACAAGTTAACGAGTGCCCAGGCAATTAACGAACTGCGGGCGGAACGGGATGCCTACTATCGCAACGCGGAGCAGGAGGTGTACCGCAGTGTGCGCGAGGTGCTGGCGCAACGTAAGACCGATCTGGAGCGGGGGCTGCGCCAGCACATTATTGTGCGCGGGAACCCGAACAGGAAGCAGCTCGCGCTGACCTTTGATGATGGTCCGCACCCGAAGTACACGCCCAAAATACTGGCGATCCTCGGCCGTTACAACATCAAAGGGACATTTTTCCTGGTGGGCAAACAGGCAGAAAAGTACCCAGATCTTGTGCGGGCTGAGGCTGCGGCGGGACACAACATCGGCAATCACACGTACCATCATGTCAGCTTGCCGAAGATTCCACAGGCCTATGTCGCCGATGAGATCAAGGCGTGCGGCGATGTGCTGAAAAACGTGCTGGGCAGGCCGGCGCATCTGTTTCGCCCCCCCGGCGGTGAGTACACCCCGTCAGTAGCGGAAGCTTCGGAAGCGCTTGGCTATACCATGGTGTTGTGGACGGATGATCCGGGCGATTATGCCAGCCCTGGGAAAGGGGTGATCCTGCGGCGGACATTGGAAACGGCAAGTCCGGGAGGCATCATTCTGATGCACGACGGCATAGACCAGACAATCGCCGTGCTTCCGGCCCTTATTGAGTCGCTGCAAGCCAAAGGATACCAGTTTGTGACCGTAGATGATCTTATTACCTCGGGCATGGATCAGTCGCTTTCAGATGCCGCCACCGCAAAGTAGCAACATTCAACCGACTGCGAGCATTTACGGCTGCACTTGAGGTACGTTTTCGCCGGCTAACGCCTGTTACATTTATGGATCAGGCCCGGGTTCAGAGACTCATCTGTGGTACAGGTTCCGGCACACTATTCCGGCGGGGCAAAATATACCCCGAGGGTGTACCATCGCGGCTTCTGGAGAGCGAAAATAGGAGCGGCGGCACCCCTGCCGCTATTCCAAGGAGGCATGAACCGTGTATACAAGAAAGAACCTTACAACTAAGCGTAATGATTCGGAGACCGAGCCGGATCGGCGGCAGCCGTTATCTCTTTTGGGACCAGGCTTGAGCCGATGACGGCCCCAGCGGAGTCGCTACCTATTCCCAGGTGGGGGCGCAGTTCGGTTTCGGGCTGCTCTGGACGACTCTTTTCTCTTACCCGCTCATGGTTGGAATTCAAGAGATCAGGGCGCAGATCGGTCGGGTCACCGGCGAGGGAATTGCCGGTAATCTGCGACGTCATGGCTCGCCATTCCGGCTACTTGCCATCGTCACACTCCTGTTGATTGCGAATTTGTTCAACCTCGGCGCGGACATCGGGGCGATGGGCGCAGCGATGGCGCTACTGGTGCCGGGGTCTGCTCTGATTTTCTCCAACGTGCTGACGGTTTGCTCGCTGTTGCTGCTCACCTTCACCCGTTATGACCGGTATATACGTTGCCTGCGGTGGCTGACGCTCAGCCTGCTTGCGTACCTCTGTACGGCTCTGGTCGTTCATGTGCCCTGGAAGGAGGCACTACGTGCCACGGTTTTGCCGTCGTTTGCGGGCGGCGCGGCCTTCTGGACCAGCGTCGTCGCGGTTTTCGGAACCACACTTAGCCCATACCTCTTCTTCTGGCAGTGCCAGCAGGAGGTGGAGCGGGGGCGGGAGACGCAATCCGGGCTACCGTTGCGATACAACCCGGCATCTGCGGAAGCCGAACTGGGCAGAATCCGTACGGATACCAGAATCGGAATGGGCTTTTCAAACCTTGTTGCGTTTTTCATTATATTGACCGCAGCAGCAACTTTGAATGTCCGCGGTGTCACCGATATCGAGACGGCGGCACAAGCCGCGGAGGCGCTTCGGCCCCTTGCGGGCGAGGGCGCTTTTCTCTTATTCACATTGGGAGTAGTGGGTACGGGGTTGCTGGCAATCCCAGCCCTTGCCGGATCGGCAGCCTATGCTCTGGGGGAGGCACTGGGACTCCCCGTCGGACTCAACTACGCGCCGCGACAGGCGAAAGGCTTTTACTTGATTCTGGCGCTAGGGGCGCTGCTGGGTCTGGGAATGAATGTGCTTGAGATTAATCCTATAAAGGCGCTGTTCTGGTCGGCGGTTTTAAACGGGATTGTTGCGGGTCCGATCATGGTGCTCCTGATGCAAATGGTCTCGGATGCAACAATCATGGGACGTTTTACAATCAGTCGGCAGCAGCGGATTCTTGGCTGGGCCGCAACGGTCGTGATGCTGGCAACCGCAATGGCACTTCTGGTCACGAGTTTTGCCTGAGGAAGAACCCGTAGCGGCTATCCTGTTAAGCGTTCCCCGCGGACGCACCGTTTATAATAGAGCCAACCAGAAACGACGGACCAGACCGAAATCGGAGAACAGAAGCGCCGGGGCAGAATTCCGGTGTTTTTTTGCGGCTGCTGAACGGTGAACCGTTCCTTCCGACGGACCATTCGACCAGAAGAAAAAAATTTCGTTTCGAGTGGCAGGAAGGAGCCGATCAAAGCGTCTGATCGAGGGCATAGATCGCTGCCTGCTCCTGGGTGAGGACGATACCGCTGTCCCACTGCGCCGCGAATGTCTCCTGGCCCAGTGTCCGGCGAGCCTGCGAGATCTGCTGGTCGTATTCTGTCTTCTCAAGCGGCGACACCCGAGTCCCCATATCTTGTTGAATGGCATAGGCCGCTCCCCAGAGCCGCACGGCTTTCTGAGTACGGCCTTGTGCAGCCAGCAGGATCCCCACCTCATTTAGGATGTGCGCCACGCCTGCTTTGTCTCCGATTTTGATGCGGAGACGAAGGCTTTCCTCGTACCCTGCCCAGGCGCCCGCGTCGTCGCCCCGGAAGCGGGCCGCTGTCGCCAGGCGGTTCAGCGCCGATGACCTGCCACGGATGTCGCCCAGCTCGTTGTAGAGGCTGAGGCTTTCTTCCAGCAGTGCCCACCCCGTCTCGTAGCTGCCGTTCCGCCAGACCACATCGCCCAGATTACCCATGGTTCGGGCGATTCCCAGGCGGTCGCCCAATTCGCGGAGGACGTTCAGACTCTCTTCCAGTCGTGTCCGCGCTAGGTCGAACTCACTCATCAGCCGCGCCACATTGCCGAGGTTGCCCAGCAGGACCGCGACGCTCCCCCGGTCACCGAACTGCTCATACAGGAGGAGGCTTTTCTCGTACCAGGACCGCGCCAGGGCATAATCCCCGGAGGAAAACGCCACATTACCCAGGCAGTTGAGCGAATCCGCGCTGCCCTCAAGATCGTTCCATACTTCGGACAGGCGCAGACTCTCCTCGTGCAACGCCCGTGCCGCGATCAGATCCCCCTGCGTCTTTGACAGGTTTCCCAGACTGTTGAGCACGTTCGCGCATTCGGCGTTGCCACCCACCGCCCGGAAGAGGCTCAGGCTCTCCTCGTAAAACTCCCGCGCCCGCGTGTATTCGCCCTGATAATAGCAGAGATTCGCCGCGCCATTCAGGGCCTTGGCGCGATCGGCGGGAGCTGCCCGCGGCCCGGCTCGCCCGAGCAGCTCTTCAAGATAGTGTCGCCCCTCCGAAAAGTAGCCGCGCACTAACCAGAATCGCCACAGAGCGCCCGCAAGACGCAGACCACGGATCGCACCCGGATCTTCGCCCCTCCAGGTCAGGGCGGAACGGAGGTTGTTATGTTCCGTTTCCAGTCGCTCCAGCCATTGTTCTTGGTCCGGACCGGTTAATTGAGATCCGGCCTCTTCGCCAAACGCCGCGAAATACGCCTGGTGCCGGTCTTTCACCCGCGGTGCTTCGCCACTCGCCTCCAGACCCGCGGCGGCGTACTGGCGCACCATCTCCTGAAGTCGGTAGCGACGGTCGGTTTTTGCGCTCTGCACTTCCAGTGCCAGCACCAGGGACTTGTTCACGAGCGAGGTCAGCAGATCCGAGATTTTCGCGTCGCCGGCTTCCCCACACACCCTCTCTGCGGCAGCAAGACTCCACCCCCCGGTAAAGACCGACAGGTGTTGGAGCAGCTTCTGCTCCTCATGGCTCAGGAGTTCATACGACCAGTCCAGCGCTCCGCGCAGGGTCTGTTGACGCGATGACGCGCTCCGGTTTCCCCCGGTCAGCAGCCTGAAAGAGCCCGAATGGTTCTGCATACGCTCGGTGATTTGCTCCACGGTCAGTGCTCGGACGCGTGCCGCCGCCAGTTCGATTGCCAGAGGAATGCCCTCCAGATGAGAGCAGAGCCATGCGACCGCCTGCGCATTCTCTCCGGTCAGCGCGAAGGTCTGCTGCACCGCCTGCGCCCGCTCTAGAAAAAGCTGCACGCTTTCGTAGCCCAGTAGCACCTGTCGCCGCGCCGCCTTGCCCGGGGGAAGATGGTCTGGTTCCGGCACGGAGAGCGGCGGCACAGGCCACACCGACTCTCCCGCGATTCCCAGCGCCTCCCGACTGGTCGCGAGTATCCGCACTCCGTCGCATTCCCGAAGAAGCTGCCGCGCCACCTCGGCAGTCGATGCCAGAACGTGCTCACAGTTATCCAGCACCAGCAGAAGACGTTTTCCGCGCAGACGCTCGGTTACCGTTTGGAGCAGTGTTTTACCCGGCGCTTCCTTCAGACGCAGAACGGAAAAGATCTGCCCAGAGACCTGCTGTCCGTCGGTGAGCGCGTCAAGCGCCACCAGCCATGCGCCGTCGGGGTATTCGGCGACGATGTCGGAGGCGATCTGAAGGGCAAGCCGCGTTTTACCGATGCCCCCCGGACCCGTGAGCGTGAGAAGATGGGATCGGCGCAGACGCTCCGTCACTTCCCGGCACTCATCCTCCCGACCGATAAGCTCCGTTAGTGGATGATTCAATGAGCCTGTAACAGAGGGGGCAGCCGTTTCTTCCCTCACAGAAGCGGCAGTAGTGAAGGCGGCGGAGGAGGCTTTACCGCGAGCGTGCTCCCGGAGGCGTCGGTACAGCGCAGTCGTCTCGTCCTCGGGAGCCGCCCGAGGGTCTTCCCGCTGGAGCAGAGTCAAAAGATCGCGGTACACCCCGAGAGCGGCGTTGCTGTCCCCGATTTTTGCCAGTAACTCCATCAAGCCGCGGCGCGGTACCTCCCAAAGCGGGTCCAGAGCCACCGCCCGACGCCAGCAGTCTATCGCCTTCGCTGGGGAGGATGCGGCAGTTTCGGTCGCGAGTGTCTGTAGCGCCCGAAGACACTCCTGCTGCCGCGCCACGCGCTCAGGAACAACCCACTCCTCCGCGCAACCTTCCAGCAGCTGGCCCCGATACAGCGACACCGCTTTCTCCAGGCCATCGGTGGTCTTTCGCGCCAGTGCCGTGTCGAACGTAGCGACATCGACATCGGCACCAGCAAGATCCAGGAGGAGAAAATGCCGACTGGGAGACTGTAGACGAGTTCCCTCCTCCCCTAGGGCTTTCCGCAGTTCACTCAATGCAGGACGCAGGGCGGCAAACGCCTGGGTCTGATCTACGTCCGGCCAAAGCGTCCCCGCAAGCCATTCCCGCTTCACGGGGCGTCCATGACGAAGGGTCAGCAGAGCAAGCATCCACTGCGCCTTGCGGGAGCGCAGATGGGGAATCGGCTGCCCCTGCACCAGAACGGACAGGGGACCAAAAAGCGTGATGGTTAGCGGCGCGACAGCGGCCCCGGCTTCCGTCATAACGATTCCCTTTCCACGACAGAGCAGACGTAAAAATAATCCTTTGTGCCAGCAGTTCGGTCCGTGGGAACGCTTTTCCTCCTAAGGCGGAACGGTAGAGACACGGCAGGAGGCGATAATGAACTGGCAGCCACGATCCGCCGAGGAGACCGAAAAAGTTCTCCACGTTTCGGTTGATGGCGGAACGTGCGCCGATGTCGTGAAAGGAGCCTGAATTTGACTGTCTCACCTGTTCCCGCATCCTACTTTGGTATGGTGCTGGGCATCGCCGGACTCGGCGGCGCCTGGCGAGTCGCTCACCGGGTTTGGGGTTTGCCCCCGGAGGTCGGCGAGACACTGATGCTGGTGGGAACGCTTCTCTGGGCGTTCCTGGTCGTTCTTTACGGCATAAAGTGGCTCGTGGCACCGGAAGAGGCGCGGCGCGAAGCGGAGGACCCGATCCAGTGCTGCTTTATCGGTCTCGTCGGTGTGGCGACGTCACTGGTCGCCCTCGCCGCCCTTCCGTACTCACGCCCACTGGCAGAAGCACTTTTCGGGGCCGGGGCAGTTTTCACGCTTGGCTTCGCTCTCTGGCGAACCGGTGTACTCTGGCAGGGTGGGCGCGATCACAACACGACGACACCGGTCCTGTATCTTCCCACGGTCGCGGGTGCCTTTATCACCGCGGTCGGGGCGGCAGCTCTCGGCTGGCCGGATTGGGGACAGCTTGCGTTCGGGGCGGGGATCTTCTCCTGGCTCGCCATCGAGTCCGTTCTGCTGCATCGTCTCTACACGGTCAGACCTCTGCCGCCCGCACTGCGCCCGTTACTCGGCATCCAGCTTGCGCCGCCGACCGTCGGAACGGTTGCCTATCTCAGCGTGACAACGCCCCCCCAGGGAGAGGCGGCGCACATCCTGCTGGGATACGGTCTGCTACAGGCCCTGATACTGCTCCGGCTACTGCCGTGGATCATGCAGCAGCCCTTTGCCCCATCCTACTGGGCATTCTCCTTTGGCGTCACTGCCCTCGCTACCGCCCCGCTCCGTATGATCGAGCGCGGCGACTCCGGTGCCGTCGCGATTCTCGCCCCCTATCTGTTCGTGGCGGCAAATATCATCGTTGCCATTTTGACCGTCGGCACACTGAGCCTCGCCGCGCAGGGCCGTCTCCTGCAGGCACCGGCCAAACCGACCGAAGCCCAAAACAAAGCAAAAGGAATCTCCTGATGACGTACCTTTACAGATCGCTTCTCCCCACGGCAATCGTGCAGCCCCTCGCCCCCTCTTATGAGCGGGAACGACGCATCGCGGAAAGCCTACAGTTGCTACTACGCTCGCATCTCCGGCAGACGCTACCGGGCCTGGCGGTAGAGACTTTTTATGAGGCGGCTCTGGACGAAGCAAGCATCGGCGGCGACAGCTTCGATGCCTTCCCGCTGGACGGAAACCGGACCGCCCTTATTGTCGCGGATGCCTCCGGTAAGGGACTGGAGGCTGCCGAGCGTATCGCCGAAGTCCGCTTCGCGCTAAGGGAGTTCCTGCGGGAGCATCCGGACCCATGCACCGCTCTTGCCTGCCTGAATGATTTTGTGTGCGCATCCCAGAATCTGGGCGGGCGCGATTCTGGAACGTTTGTTACCATGACCCTGGTAATTCTGGGCAACGCGACCGGAGAAATGACCTGTCTATGCGCGGGCGGGGAGCCGCCGCTCGTGCTTCGGTCGCGCGGGACGGTCAAAGCGGTCCCGGTTCGCGGCACCGCGATCGGGCTGTACCCCGGCCTCTCCTATAAGTCCGCCGGGGTGCGACTGGAGGCCGGAGACATCGTACTGCTAGCGACCGACGGGGTCACGGAGGCGCGGCATTTCTCCCCCGGCGGCGGCGGCCCGCACGGTTCCCAGGGAAGCTCTTTTCTGGGTCTGGAAGGACTGGCGCGGCTGGCGCGAAAAGTCTGCGCATCGGGCCGCTCGGCGCCCCTACTACAGATAGGCCGAACCATCTTCGAGGGCGCCCGCGCCTTTGGTGGCGGGGCGTTCCGCGATGACGCCTACCTTCTCATCGCGCGGCGTGAAACGTCGGGTGTCTTTTTATAGAGAAGACTCTTCACAGGCAAAGCCCTGAAGCCGCGCGGGCACTTATCCCGTGCTATGGGACTACTCACAGTCCTACTCGTTTGCAAAATCGTTCTTTATCCATCGTCGCTGTTCTCGTCTCCCGAAAGGAAAACATCATGACGCTCCGAAACCATCGACTGCAGGACTTTTTTCCGATCCGTACCTCGGCCCGTAGCTTGGGCAAGGCCTCTGGCTTTACCCTCATCGAACTGCTCATTGTCATCGTCATCATAGCGTTGCTGGCGGCACTACTTTTCCCCGTTCTTGCCGAGGCGCGCGAAAAGGCGCGCTCCACCTCTTGCCTATCCAACACCCGGCAGATCGGCATGGGACTGGCGCAATACACGCAGGATTACGACGAGACCCTGCTGCCGCAGCCCTGGCCCGGCGGATGCGCGGATGTCGGCTACTTCACCACGAACCCTGCTCAGCCCGCGCAACACTGGGCTACCATGCTCTATCCCTATGTCGGGAACGCGGGTGTCTTCGACTGCCCGAGCTTCAGCGGCACGACCTACGTGGCTAGCTATGCCCTGTGGCGCTGCGGCGATCCGACGAAGACCCCCATCGTGCCGATTGTTGAGTACGGGGTGAACGAGTACCAGGTCGCGGGAAAGCCAATGGCTTCCTATGCGGAACCGGCCTCAATCGGCCTGTTTTATGACAACAGCTATATCTACAGCGGCCCCGCACTCTGTTACCAGGCGCCGGGCTCCTCGGTTCGGCGGCGTTATTTCGCCGCCGTGGGCGGCGCGGATTGGATGGACTACTACGGCGCACCGGTCCGCCATCAGGGAGGGTCCAACTTTGTTTATCTGGACGGGCACTCGAAATACGCGAAGGCGGTCGGCAGTTTCACCAACGCCGATCTGGAGTGGGGGGCGGATTGGATTCCGAGTGGTCCCCACAAACGTTTCGACGTTCTCGCCGATGAGGATGCCTGCCCCGCGAAGTAGCGCCGACCGTCACAGGTTTATAATTTCGGAGGTATGTCCGGGAACCGGTTCCCGGACATACTCAGAGTTAATGCCATTTCCACCGCCTGATTCAAGGTAAGGACGCTTCCCTCTTCCCACAGGGCTGCAAACGTCTCCGCGCCCAGAGCGGAGCGGACCTGCTCTACGTGCTGGGTATGCCGGTCCGGGGAAGCCTGCGGCGCGGCACCTGTGCCGCCGATACGTCCGCGCACCGCCTGCGCCGCGCCCCAGAGACGGACCACGGACGGCAATTCGTTCCGTGCCAGTAGCACCTGCGCCAGCCGCTTCAGGCTCTCCTCGATTCCCTTTCTGTCCCCCAATTCCCCGAACAGGCGTATACCTTCGGCAAGCAGCGAATGCGCCGAATCCGTGTCGCGTTGGCTCAGGGACACAGCCCCCAGGCAGATCAAAGACCAAGCTGTTCCCTGCCGGTCCCCCAGCTCACGGCGGATACGCAGCCCCTCCGACTGCAGATCCCAGGCCACGGCAAACCGCCCCTGATTTTGCGCCACATTGCCCAGGCTGTTCAGCGACCAGGCGACGCCGCTCCGGTCCCCCAGCTCCCGGAAAAGATTCAGGCCCTCCTCCAGAAGCGTCTGCGCGGGGCCGTACTCGCCCCGGTCAAAGGCCAGGTAGCCCAGGCAGACCGTGGACCAGGCGAGTCCCCCACGGTCGCCCAGATCCTGAAAGTACGTGCAACTTTCCTCGAAGAGTACTTGCGCCTGAACGCCGTCGCTCTGGTCAAAGACCACATAGGCAATGCAGCTAAGCGATCTGCCGATGCCCTGCCGGTCTCCAAGTTCCCGGAAAAGGCGGCAGCTCTCTTCATAGAGCGTCCGCGCCAGCGCGTACTCCCCGCGTGGGTGCGCGATATTGCCCAGGCTGCTCAGCGACTCCGCGATACCCTCTCTGTCTTCAAGTTCCCGGCGGATACCAAGGCTTTCCTCATGCAGCGCCCACGCCATATCGAACTGCCCCTGGTCATAGGCGACGCAGCCCAGGGTGTTCAGCGAGCAGGCGACACCCGCTTTATCTCCGAGTTCCCGGCGGATGCTCAAGCTTTCTTCCAGCAGCATGCGTGCTGCCGCGTACTCTCCCTGGCTGTAGGCAAGTGCGCCCGCGCCGTGCAGCGCCCTGGCCCGCTCCCGGCTCCGTATCGAAGCCGCCGGATACCCAAGCGCCCGGTTCAGATGCTCGCGCCCCTCGCTCCAGTATCCCCGCACGTACCAGAACCGGTACAGGGCGCCCGCCAGCCGAAGGCTATCCTGCGCTTCCCGCGCCTCGGTCCCACCGGTTCCGCCACCGCGGAGGGCCATCCGCAGGTTATCGTGCTCCGCCTCCAGCCGCCGAAACCAGCGGTCCTGGCTGTCGCCTTTCAGGTGTGGCTCGGCCTGCTCCGCGAGGGCGAGGTACCAGCCGCAGTGCCTGCCTCTGACCTGCGGCGCTTCGCCGCTCGCCTCCAGGCATTCGGCGGCATACTGGCGCACCATCTCCAGGAACCGATACCGGACTTCGACCGCCGGGTCGCGCGACTCGAATATTACCAGCGACTTATCCACCAGCGATGTCAGAAGGTCAAGTATCTCCTCCGGCTCGATGTTCTCGCCTGCGGCCACCGCCTCGGCGGCGTCCAGATCCCAGCCCCCGGAGAAGACCGACAGACGCCACAAAAGGGTGCGCTCCCCCTCGGCGAGCAGGTTGTAGGACCAGTCCAGCGCCCCCCGCAATGTCTGCTGGCGCGACGATGCCGCGCGGCTTCCGCCCGTCAGAAACTCCAGAGACCCGAAGTGATCCAGGACACGCGTCGCGATCTGTTCGACGCTCAGCACCTTGACCCGCGCGGCGGCAAGCTCGAGGGCGAGCGGAATACCCTCCAGTCGGGCGCAGAGCAGGGCAACCGATGCCGCGTTGTCGCCTGTCAGCGCGAAGTCGTGACGCACCGCCTGGGCGCGCTCCACGAAAAGCTGAACACCGGCATAACCCGACACCACCTGCCGCAGCGTCGCCGTTCCCTGGGGCAGGTGATCCACATCGGGAACTTCCAGCGCGGGTACGGCCCGGACCGTCTCGCCGGTGATACCCAGCGTCTCCCGGCTCGTGGCAAGAATGTAAATGCCCGCGCATTGCTGCAAAATGTGCCCGATGGCCTGCACGCAGGCCGACAGAAGATGCTCGCAGTTGTCCAGCACGAGCAGAAGCCGCTTTGGGCGCAGATGGTCGGTGACACACTCCAGAAGCGTTTGTCCCGTTGCTTCCTTGACTCCGAGCACGGACGCGATCTGCGCGATGACCCGGCTGCCGTCCGTGAACGAATCCAGCGCCACGAGCCGGACGCCCTGGGGATACTCGTGAACCGACTCGGCGGCTATGGCGAGAGAGAGCCGGGTCTTGCCGATGCCGCCCGGACCGGTCAATGTCACCAGGCGCGTGCGCCGGAGCAGTGCGGCTATCTCCAGACGCTCGTCCTCTCGTCCGATCAATGCCGTGAGTGCCTGAGGCGGGTGGCGTGGGTGGCCTGTCACGTCTGTCACCACAGGGCCGGTGACAAGGGATTTTGCGGCGGGTGGCGCTCCCACCGCCCGGCGGCGCGCCTCATTACGCAGGCGCATGTACAGGGATTTCGTCTCACCATCGGGCGCGGAGCGCGGATCATCCCGGTGTAGCCGCTGCAGAAATTTACGATAGACTTCCAGTGCACCGTTACTGTCGCCCGCGTGCGCCAGCGTTTCCATCAGCCCGCGCAGCACCGTTTCCGCCAGCGGCGCCATCCCCACCGCACGCCGAAAGTAGTCCGCTGCCGCCGTCAGGTCTCCTGCGGACACCGCCCCTTCCGCCAGCGACTGCAGCATCCGAAGGCACTCCTGCTCACGGACATCGCGCTCCGGCTGTACCCACTCCTCCGTGCATCCCTCCAGAAGCGGCCCCGTGTACTGCCCGACCGCCCGCTCCCACGCACCGGGATTCCGGCTCGCTATGGCGTCATCAAAGATGAGCAGGTCCGCCTCGGCGCCCGCAAGGTCCAGCAGAAGGCAATGCTGATTCGGCGACTGTAGGCGCACACCCTGGCTGCCCAGCGCGCCACGAAGCTCACTCAGGACCGTGCGAAGATTGCCGAGCGACTGCGCCTGGCCCGTCTCGGGCCAGAGTGTGCCCGCCAGCCACTCCCGCTCCACGGGCCGTCCGTGGCGCAACGTCAGCAGCGCCAGTAGCCAGAGGGATTTACGGGAGCGCAGCGGTGGCAGCGGCTGACCGAAGATCAGCACCTGCATGGGGCCGAACAGCCGAATACACAGGGAGCCGGTCAGCGGAGTGCCCACGCCGTCAGATTTAGTCAGGGTCATGGCGGTGCGATTCCCTTTCGCCGGATACCGGCAGATTGTCGAGAAACGAATGCTGGCACAGGTTTCTGTTGTCGGGAACGCTTTTCCTGCCTCGGCGGAACTTTACGCGCATGGCGCCCGGCAATACTGAGGTTGTAAGAAATTCATCTTCCGTGCTCCGGCTACGAATCGTAGCAGAAAGAGAAGGCAAAGGAACTATGCCCCTGACCGAATCAACCACAGAATCGACGGCATCGGGGCGCAGTGTCCTCCTCGGAGGAGGCCCACTCTTTTCCGCCGCTGTCCTTTCTAAGGCGGCTGATGTAGCTGCGTCGTCTTCTACGCAACTCGCCAAAGGAGGGAATCCCACGACAAGCATTACCACCACAAAAGACGGTACGCAAATCGACTACAAGGAACGGGGCGCGGGAACGGTACCGCACGTCGTCTTGAGTCACGGCTGGCCGCTCACCGCCAATGCCTGGGAGGGCCGGATGTTCTTTCTCGCCTCCGACGCCTACCGCAGAAACGTATCACGATAAACACCGTAGGGGGCTGCCGTATTCGGCATTCCCCGATGCGACCGCCGAAGAAATAGGAAAAATCCATGCAAAAATTACTTGTCCCTCTCCTGGTGGCCTGCCTTCTGTTCGCCGGTGCCGGAAAAGGCTCCCCGGAGATCCCGAATGCGGCTCTGCCGGAGATCCTGGTGGTGGACCCGAGCATTGGGCCGACCCGGCGGGAGGCGAACCTGCTCGCCGCTCGCCGCTTCTATACCTTCTGGGCCACGGGAGACCATGCGCTGCTGCGGCAGTCCATCTCGCCCGCGTTCACGGACCATACCCTCCCGCCTGGTCGCCCGCAGGGGCCGACAGGACCTGTGGCGGCGGGCAGGGCTTTTCGGACCGCCGTGCCGGATCTACAGGTCACGGTTCGTCAGCAGATCCTTGCCGGAGACCGCGTCGTCTCTCACCTTCTTTTCACCGGCCACTTCACCGGCGAGTTCAAGGATTCGCGGGGGAAGGTCGTCCAGGGACGGGGGCAACAGGTTCGGTTCATCGCTACCGACATTCTGAGGGTCAAAGACGGCAAAATTACCGATAACTGGCACCTGGAGGACAATTTAACCTTCCTCCAGCAGATCGGAATTATTCCGCGCTGATGCAAGCCGGCTATGTGACGGAAAACATATGGAGAAATACTTCTCGGAATTCTGCTCGGGTTTCTTGTAGGAATCGGCGGTCGCCACTTCGACGTTCCGCTCCCGCAGGCCCGATTCTTGTCGGCGCGCTGGTGATCGTGTCCATCACAATTGGTTATCTGTGCATGGATCCTTTGCTTGCCCGTCGGACGCACGTGCCGGGCATTGTCGCGCCGCGCGTCACGACTCCGTTGTGACGCGCTGGTTCGACCGGGGTTCCGCTCTCTCCGGAGAAGACGATGCTATTTCTCCCAGGAAGAGTCGGCGGGCCTTGAAGCCAGAGGAGTTTTCGTATGACAGCACCGAGTTCTCCGGAAAGCGAGCGCTTGTTACGGAAGGAACCCGGGGTACTGGCGAGGCGATTGTCCGACGCCTGCGTCTCGGGGGCGTAGCGGTGCGGATGACGGCGCGTTCCGCCCCGCCGACACTGCGCCACCCCGGAGCCGGTCATGTGGCCGCGCTGTTCCCTACCCAGTTTTCGACGACAAGACCGGGAACACGGCTGAAGTCGCGGACGTTTCGGGTGACAACGATCGCACCCAGGTCCAGCGCAATCGCCGCGATTCGCAGATCGTTGTTCGCGTCGAAGTTCAGTTCAACGCTTTCAGTCGCTCGAAATGGTCATACGCGCCGTCCGTGAACGATACGATAGGTAGTAATTTCAATGCCGCGACGGACTGTGTGAGGTATCCGTAAAACCGAACGGTTTCCTCTTTGCCTTTCGCCTGTCGGAGTCGCACCATCCGCCCGCCGATTTGCCCCTCAACCGTAATTACTGTGGTCGCGATGGAACCGGGAGGGCTCATCAGAAGGCGGGCTTCGACATCGACCACGCCACGCGCCCAAAGCGAAAACGTGTCCGTGTCCAGAATATGGCGGACCATCTATATGTCTCTCGCCACGTCTTCCGCGTCGCGCTCGCGCCGATACTTGCGTATCTCCTCCTGGAACGCCGCGAACTCCTCGTCACTTTCGGTGAACATTCCGGCGAGTCTGCGGAGCGGGTTATCTTCCGCTTGCGTCGGTTCGTCAACGACGATCACCTTTGCGCCCTGATTGACTCGCTCGGTTATCTTCGCATAGACACCTTTTAGCGCGTCCTGTTCGGTCGCGGCTTCGACGGCGATATTCCACGGCGCGAAGGTCTGCGCCCGGACGCCAGTTTCTGTCGGTTCGACAAGTATCTGCATTGCTTTCCCCTGATTCCAGTATACCGAAATCGAAAAGTCCCGCGCCTTTCGGAATGTAATTGGAAGACCAGAACCGGCGCGACCCCGCCTACCTTGTCCGTGCTCTCGTTGAACACTCGTCGCGGAAGGCTTCAAACGAGGTAAACCTCACGAACTGCCCGCTTCATTGTCCCCGATTCCGCGTCGTATCGCAGTTTCGTCACGTTAGCCCAGGTAGTCTTCGGCATCCCATACGCCGGAAAGCGCGTCGGCAATCAGCGAGTCACACTCAGACGGGGGGAGGGCAACAAGGCGGTTAGCGATTTCGTCCGGCAGGGTAACGGTGAGAGTCATGGGTTTCTCCTTGCGCCACTATGCCGGACGGGTGCGGATACTTGTGACTCTAGTTTGTCAAAGAAACCGTTTTCACCCGAGCTCATATTACTCATTAACTTCAATCAATAATCTACTTTTATAATAAATAATTTTGAAGAAGAATGATCGGTGGGATAACAAATGGTGCTTTCGATCAGCTCGCAAACAGTGATACAAACAGATTCACCGTTACAACATAAACAGAACTTGTCACTGACCCGAAAACAGGCAGAGGGCATTGGCAAAGTCCCGTGACGAAAGAGGATAAGTTACTATGCGTAAAATTATTTTATTCATCCACAGCACTTTCAACGGAGTTGTCACTGGAGATCCCGACAAAGACAAAACCAACTTCATGGTCTGGATAACTGACGCCAGCATAGAAACCGGCTCAGAGTACTTGTTAAAAACCATGAATACCGTTGATACCATTTTGCTTGGTCGCGCAACCTATGAAGACCTATCGAGAAAATGGCCATCAATGAATGACTCGCAATTAGGTAAAAAGGTAAACAACGCTCACAAACTGGTTGTCACTGGCGACAAGCCGCTCGACGAGCTACGGTGGGGCGAATTTGCAGATCCTAAGCGATTGACCGGTAGTAATATAGAAGAGCAGATTAAAGACCTGAAAAATGGCGATGGTGGAGACATTATCATCTTTGGTAGCCCAACACTCGTGCGATCATTGACTGATGCAAACCTCATTGATGAGTATCAGATTCAAATACATCCAGTAGTGGTTAATATTGGCGAATATTTGTTCAATGATATTAAGGATCGAAAAGATTTTCAATTGGTGAAGGTGAGTGCGCTTGAAGACGGTTCTATTTTAGTAGTATATAAACCCGCTAAATAGAGCCGCTCTAAAATAGCAACATCGGATAATTCGCTGTTGTTAGCGTTCGATACCAATAGGGAGATGGGAAACACAAACGAATCGAACGCCAACGAAGCGACTATACCAAATCACCTATCACCTCATTGATAGGAAGTTCAAAGAAAGAAACACAATGGTCAAGACAACACAGGAAGTCGCCGATCTCTATTATGCACTGGCACAAAAAGGTCAACTCGGACAGATATTGGATGAATTATACTCCCCCGACGCGGTGAGTATCGAACCAGAGAATGCATCACAGTTGCCCCTCCGGGTTGAGGGTTTGGAGGCGATGAAGCAGAAGGAGCAACTTTTCTACAAGATATTCGACGAGATGCATGGTGGTCAATGCGGAAAGCCAGTGGTTTCCGGTGCTTACTTCGCCTGCGCACAAAGTTTGGATGTCACCATGAACGGGCAACGCAAAAACAAGGAACAGATGGGAGTATTCGAGGTTGACAACGGCAAAATCGTGAAAGAGCAGTTTTTCTACAACGACTTTCTGTAGTCTTGCGCCTCCCTCGGATAGTCGTGCATCGCAAATCAGGAAGAATGAACTGTCCACGATGCAACAAGCACCGCGCTTTTCCTACGCTCCGCGTGGTTATACTCGGTTACCTCGCAGTTGCAAGAAGCCCCGCACCTTCCGGCGCGGGGCTTCTCCATTTTACTCACGCGAACCGCGCCGACTTAGTAGTCGTCGTGGTCGTGACCGCCGCCGCCCGCGGCGGCTTTCTTTTCGGGCTTCTCGGCGACCAGCGATTCCGTGGTCAGAATCATGGACGCGATGGATGCCGCGTTCGACAGGGCGTAGCGCGTCACCTTCACCGGGTCGATCACCCCGTAGCCGATCATGTCGCCGTACTCCTCGGTCAGCGCGTTGAAGCCCTGTCCCTTCGGAAGTCCTTTGACGTTGTTCACGACAACGGAGCCCTCGAGACCGGCGTTCTCCGCGATGGTGCGAAGCGGGGCTTCGAGGGCGCGGCGAACGATCTGGACGCCGACTTCCTCGTCCTTGTTGTCGCACTGCACGTCGGCGAGCGCGGGGATGATGTTGATGAGTGCGGTGCCGCCGCCGGGGACGATACCCTCCTCAACCGCCGCGCGGGTCGCCGAAAGGGCGTCCTCGTAGCGGTGCTTC
>JACMMA010000469.1 GCA_014379275.1 Armatimonadota bacterium
GAGAACAGACGGAGTCGCCGGGAAGGACCTGCGATAAAATAAGACTCATTAGCTTCCCTCCTTTGGGCAGACTTCATTGTGTACAAGTACACAATGAGGATATAGTACCATACGTCTCGCGCTTCGCTACGTTTTGCGAAACTATTTTCTCGGAGTCTTCCCGATGCGTGACTTTTAGGATTCGCCCAGCGAGTCAAAACTTAGTAGAGCCGGAATGTATTAGTCCTCCTTGACACCATTCGATCCGCCATGCTAGAGTAACGCATGCCCAATTTATCGTTAGGTCTATGATTCACTTTCGTACAACTCAACGGTAGGTATGAGGTTAAGCGATATTCGCCGTTGTCAATTATCGTCATAGATGCGGGTTTATTCAGTGTCACACAAACCTGCTGGCTTCAGGAGGTCCTAAAACATGTTTCAATTTTTATCCCGAGTTTTTCCCCTCTCCGTGGTGCTCACTATCGCGGTTGCGTGTGTTCCGGACGCCGCCTCTACCCTGGCAAGCGCCGTGTCCCCTGCTCCTGCTTCGCCCGCGACAGTGACTCATGGGAGTTTGTTACTTAAGCAGGATTTCGGCGGAACGAATGGCTGGCACGGCTTATCCGCGACGGGTGCCGGGGCCACTGCCCTGCGGAAGGCGGTCGGGACCATTGATGTCGCTAACACTACCACCGCATCAGACGCAGCACTTCTGACCGTCAATAAGACTGCAATGAGAGAGAAAACATGGGGCGCAGCACTCATCAGTGGGCTGCTTCCCGTGAGCAATCGCGAGACGAACCTGATTAAATTGACTCTCAGTTTCGACCACTCGGTATCGTCGCTACGCCCGATCACCGTACGGGTCGAATCGTTCGATGCGAGCAAGAAGCGCACCGGAGGGCGGGAAGGAGTCGTCTATCCCGCCGCTCCCGACTTTTATTTACGCTCTGCGGTCGAATTGTCCACCATGAAGCCGTTCGGCGGCGGTGCCTTTAAGCCAACGTCCCCCTTCCTCCGAATCACGTTCACAATAAACAACCTGCCGGATGACGCGACGAAGACGGGCACGACGAAGCTCAGGGTAGACAACGTCGCGTACGCTAGTCCCGCCTACTATGTCAGCCCGAAAGGCAAGGACACGAACGACGGTCGTACGGAGAAGACGGCGTTCGCGACGCCGCAGAAGGCGATAGACGCTGCCCAGCCGGGCGACATCGTGCTCGTGATGGACGGCACCTACATGCCGCACGACGTTCAGGATGGAGTGGTCGCGTTCCGCCGACCGGGGACGCCCGCCGCGTGGATCACGCTCAAAAACTATCCCGGACATAGACCCCTCCTTTCTCCTATCGGCGCCTGGAATGCCATCCGGATCGGACAACGCGGCACTAAAGAGATGCCGAGCAAAGAGCCCGCACTGGCGTACCTGGAAGTGCGCGGCTTTATCATGCGCGGCGAGGCGGATTTGGCAAAGGAAAAGTTCGCCGACAAAGTCGGCAAGCCAGACCCGAATACGAATAATAACGGCGTCAACATCACGTCACGCTACGAGAGCCAGATTCCGCATCATATTCGCGTCGCGGATAATGTGATCGAGTACTGCGGCGGGGGCGGTACGAGCGGCGCGGGCGACTGGATCACCATTGAAAACAACATCGTTCGCAACAACTGCTGGTGGACGATCTACGCCGGTTCCGGGATTTCGTTCAATGGTCTCGCGAACTTCGACGCCGCCGACAACGCGTACAAAATACTGGTCCGCAATAACGTCGCGAGCGGGAACCGCTGTTTTGTCGCCTGGGGGCGGGTCAAGAGAATATCGGACGGCAACGGGATCATCATCGACACGAACTACGTGCCGGCGAAAAATAAGGTGTATTTCGGGCGCACCCTGGTGCAAAGCAACCTGACGTTCAACAACGGCGGGTCCGGCATCCACGCCTTCAGGAGCCACCGGGTGGACATCATCAACAACACGGCGTACTACAACGGGGCGTCGCCGGAGCTGAACTGGGGGCAGATCTTCGTCTAGATCGGCAGCGACATGAAGATGATCAACAACGTGATGGTTTCGCGCCCCGGTCAGCCGGTCAACTCGGTCGGCAAGGACGGCGGCGACCAGAACAGCACCAACGTCGTGCGGGCAAACAATCTGTACTCCGGCGGTCTGACGCCGAAACTGACCGGCGAGGGGGACGTATTCGCGGACCCGCTGTTCGTGAATGCGTCCACGGACCATAAGGTCGCCGACTTCCACGTCAAGCCCGATAGCCCGGCGCTCAAATCGGGCTGGCAGGGGGCGATACTTCCCCTTCTCGATCTGGACGGCAAGTCGCGCGTGGCTGCGACCGCGCCGGACCGAGGGGCTTACCAATTCGGAAATGCGACGGTGCGGAGCACCGCCGTGATCGCGAAACCGGTCGGAGTGCGCTAGACGCATTACGTGCACCACCGGTGCCATTGATCCCAGCGGTGCACCTACTTGTGTGGTGTCACACGTCCAAAACGTTTACGATTCTTAATCACTAGCAAACTATGAATTCATTTACCCTTTCCGTTCTTACCGGCACGCTCTTATTTCTCGTTTGTGCCGCCGCTCCGCTCCGCTCCGCCGCGGAACCGCCCCCCGCAAACATTGACTGCGTGGACCCCTTCATCGGCACGACCGGCGGGGGGAACGTCTACCCCGGCGCCACGTTGCCTTTCGGCTTCATCCAGGTCAGCCCCGACACGGGAAGGGGTAGCGAAGCGGCGGGTTACAAGTTCGGCAAGAA
>JACMMA010000068.1 GCA_014379275.1 Armatimonadota bacterium
ACCTCATGATCTGCCCGGGCAAAGAACGACTGATAGGCTTTCAAACCATCGGTCTTTACAGCCAAAAGGCGGTAGCTTTCTGGCACATCCTGCCACAACCATTCCGAGGTAGCCTACTCACGACTCCCTAAAGCCAAATCCTAAAACTTGCTTCACCGGGCGCGATACAGCGAGCCACAGCCACTGACCAGGGGACTTGAGATCGCAGATTTCGCCGACTTCTAGCACATCACCAGCGGGCGCTGCGGTGGGCGGTAGCCCGTGCTCCTCTATTCGGTCGGCGTTTTTTTTCGCAGGGCGCGAATCGTATCGCGACTTACTCGCAAAGCCCGAGCGATGCCGCGTTGCGAGACACGCTCGGCTAGAGCGGCGACGATTAGTTCGGCGTTCTTCGCGCTGAGTTTACGTCTCTGCGGGTTCTGCACCCATGTTTTACCACAAGCTTTGCAACGGAAGCGTGCCGTACCGCTGGCGTTCCTCCCGGAGCGGATGATCTCGGTGTCGTGGCAGTGCGGGCAGGTCATAGCCATCATGACATTGTTCCACCCAACAATTACGCCAAGTCCATAGCCATAGGTTTTCAAACCCGCGAATGTTAAAGCACCAGTGTTTATCAAAAAATCTGACACATAATCCGCTTTTAGTCTGTGTAGAAGAGCTTCTTGAATCTGTCTGGATAAGTCCAAGACCAAGAGACTGTTTTCTAGAAACTCGCGTCGTAAAGAATTCACAACGAATTATACATTTTGCACAAAAAATGTATATTAATCTTTCAAAATGTACAATTAACGCACGTAGAATAATACCTGTCCGTTTTGTTTCACGTGAAACAAAACGCTCTTCCCAAAAGCGCGCGGACCGTGTATAATCGGGGCGCGGGCGAAACGATTATCGCGCCATGTGAAACATTCGCCCGTAAGTGTTCCCCGAGAAGGAAATCACTCCCGCCATGCCAGCCATCGTTTGGGCAGTTGTCAATCAAAAAGGAGGCGTTGGTAAAACGACCACCGCCGTCAATCTCGCCGCGTACCTCGCCGAAGGGCGGCGGGTGCTTCTTATTGACACCGACCCGCAGGGCAATGCCACCTCTGGTTGTGGTATTGACCGGCGCACGGTTACGGCAGATACGTATACGGTTTTAGTGCAGGATCAACCGATTCGGGAAGCGCGCAAAGCGACCACGGTTCCGGGCTTGGACGTACTTCCGGCAACGATCAATTTGGCAGCGACCGAGATCGAACTGTTGAACCGTGAAGAGCGTGAGTTCGTCTTGAAAAAAGCGATTGATGCCGTCGCGGACGATTATGACTTCGTGATCATTGATTCGCCGCCGTCGCTCGGCATGATCACGGTGAACACACTCACCGCCGCGAATCAAGTGCTCATCCCACTCCAGTGCGAATACTATGCGCTCGAAGGCATTACGCAACTTTTAGAAATCACCGAACGGGTACGGCTACACCTAAATCCCGACCTGACCATCGGCAAGGTGATACTCACTCTCTTTGATGGCAGAACGAATCTTGCCAACCAGGTGATGCAGGAAGTAAAATCGTACTTCGGGGACGCGGTATCGCCGACCGTCGTCCCGCGCAACATCCGTTTGTCCGAAGCGCCGTCGTTCGGACAACCAATCTCTGTTTACGATCCGCGTAGCAAAGGCGCGATCGCATACGAAACCATCGCAAAGGAACTTTTAGCAGATGTCGAACGCCGCTACGGTGTCATCAAAAACGGCTCGTCCAGTGCTGGGACGGGGACTAGCAGATCTAATACCCGTTGGTGGCAACGAAAACGCTAAGGGGAGCTTCGGCATCGCCGGAACGATCGGTGCCGGAAAGCAGCCCATCGGTGAGGAAGTGCCGCTGACCCTTCTGCATCCGAACCCGAACCAGCCGCGTACCCATTTCGATCCCGCCGCGCTCGCGGAGCTTTCGGCGTCCATCAAGCAGAACGGCGTTCTGCAACCGATCCTGGTACGCCCGCGCCCCGCACCGCTACCGGGCTACGAGATCGTCGCGGGGGAGCGCCGCTATCGCGCCGCCCGCGACGCGGGATTGACCAAGGTCCCGGTTGTGATCCGCTCCCTGTCCGACGACGAAGCCCTTGCCGTCGCTTTGATCGAGAACCTGATCCGTCAAGACATCGGACCGCTGGAAACCGCCCGCGCGTATTCCCGCCTGATGAGCGAGTTCGGCTGGACGCAGGAAGAAATGGGGAAACGCGTCGGGAAAAGCCGCGTTTCCGTCGCAAACCATCTGCGCCTTCTGAAACTGCCGCAAGAGATCCAGGAATCCGTGGAACGCGGTGAACTGTCCGAAGGGCATGCCCGCGGGCTTCTCGGCGGGGAAGGAGCCGAAACCGACGGCGAGGCGTTCCGTGCCCGCCAGAAAAGTGTGTTCGACCGCACGATCGAGGAAAAACTCACGGTGCGCGACGTCGAGCGTATGATGCGACTGGAAGGGGAGAAGGGAACAGGCAATAACCGGGGGGCGGGGATCGAGTCGCCGCCGCCACGTCCCGCCCCGGCGGCTGTCTCCGATCTTCCGCACCCCACTGCCCCGCCCGACCCGGACCGCCTCGCCCTGGAAGATAAACTGCGCGCCGCGTTCGGAACCAAGGTGCGTGTCCATTTCGACGCGAACGGTGAAACGGGCAGGATCGAACTCGGGTTCTTTTCCGCGGACGAACTGGACGGACTCACGGAGCGATTGCTACGTTGACCCGAATTTTCGCGTAATATAGTAGACGGGCGCGGTGGTAGAATAAAGATCGAAAGAATACTTTCGGTCTTTTTTCCTGTGCGGCGTCCGCTCGCACGACAGTATGTGTGTCCGGCGGCGCGGCGGGTGGCATGTCCCGGCGACGAGGCCGCCGCGTGGGTAGTAGAAACAGCGGCACAATACGTACTCAAAACAAAACCAAACTGTGGCATAAATGTTGCGGCTGTATCTCAAATACGAGCCAATCATCGAAATAGTATTGTTTGCACTGTAGCGAACCTGCATTATCAACCGACAATGATTTAAGAGAACATTATGTCCGTAAACACTGCTGCCGAAAACTCTGAAGGGTATATCGCCCGCGACCTTGCGCGTGTCAGCGAGACCGTACAATCGTGGAAAAGCGCACTCCTCGACCTTTCTACGGCAAACTCACTGATCGCGCTCCCGCAAGCGGGATGCGTGGACATGTCCACGCCGAACGAAGTGTTCGACCCCCTGGTACGCCGCCGCAAAACGCTGAACTACTGGGATATCGGCAACAAGAGCGTCGACCGAAACATCTTGCGCGAACCGGGCAACTACGCCGCCCGGACCGCGGCAATGGCGAATTTCCGCGAACTACACACGCAAGCCGTCGCCCTTCTTTCCGGGCAAGATATCAACGTACTTTTTATCGCTTTCGGGATCCTCAACTGGATCGACCCCGAGACCGGCGAAACCGTCCGCTCTCCCTTGTTACTGGTTCCTGTGTCGCTAGAACCCCACGCGCACGGCACGGGCTACACCATCACGGCGATGGAAGAACCGGTCGAAGTGAACCCGATCCTGAGGCTACGTCTCGCGAAAGCCGATATCGGCTTCACCCTCCCGCCATCGCCCGACGAACGGTATCTGATCCCGTCGTCCTACCTGGGAAATGTAACGACATCGATTGAGGGGCGGGAAGGCTGGATCGTCGAGGAACGGGCGGTTCTCGGGCGGTTCCCGCTCTTGAAACTGCGTTTGTACGAAGACCTGACCGCACAGGAGGAACGCGCTTTATCGCACCCCCTTATCGCCGCGCTTGCCGGTCAGACCGAAGCCCTGTCCGAACTGCCTTCCGTTGTTGTCCCCAGTCTCGCCGATCTGGAGCGCGATGACGCCTCCGAATCACAGTACCTTCTGCTGGATGCCGACCCGGCGCAGGAGCGCGCCATCGTTTCCGCCGCCCGCGGGCAGTCGTTTGTTCTCCAAGGACCGCCCGGAACCGGTAAAACGCAAACCATCGCCAACATCATCGGCGAATGTGCCGCCGCGGGAAAATCGGTGCTTCTGGTGTCGGGTCGGATGGCAAGTTTAGACGCTGTCCACCAGCGTTTGTCCGACAAAAATCTAGGCGATCTGTGTCTGCTGGCGCATTCACTCAAAACCTCGAAGCGCAACATTCTCTCGCAACTCGAACAAACCATGACGTCACCCGGAAAAGCAACCGGCGGTGTCGCGGTGCGCACCGCCCGCCAAAAAGAGCGTGATGAGATGAAAACGCTCCGGGGGAGATTGAACGAGTTCACGGACGCCCTGCATCGAAAGCGTGATCCGCTCGGCATCTCCGTCTACGAAGCGGCAGGACGAACCGCGGATGCAAGCCATGAACTGACAGTACTCGCTGTTCCGCCGCTCGCGTTTCCAGTGCGGGGAATCAAGAACGTTTCGACCGAGGACGTGTCCGCGATGGAGGCGAAAGCGAAAGAACTCGCCGGCAACGCGGCGTTGACCGAGTCCGAAGGCGAGTCGGTCTGGGCAGGGGCGTTCAACGACCCAACACGGCCCGATCTGGGAAACGCGACGGAAAGTATTCTGCGCCTGCTGGAAGGGCAGATGAAGCGGATACAGCATGCGGCGCAATCCCTCGCGCCGCTCTGTGGGTTGGGAACGCCGGAACGATTGGCCGATACCGCTCTTTTGCTGGAAGCCGGGGAAGCATTGATCGATGCGACGGCGTCCGTGCAATCCGTCTGGCTCACCGGCACGGAGGAGCCTGAATCCTTACGCGATATGGCGGAGATTCTGGTCGGGCGCTACGCGACATTCAAAGAGCAGCGCGAGACGTTTCTACGCCGCTGGGAAGAAGAGCTCCTGGCGGAAAATCACGCCCCGATCATCGAGCGGCTTGACACCCGGCACCTGGAAACACTCGCCCCGCTTCTCGGCGGCGACTGGCGGGACCGCGTTGCCAGCGAGTTCGAACATATCGCGTCCGTGCTCGAAGCTGTCGGACAAGATGGACGTGTCCTGACCGAGCGACTTACCTATCTATCCGACAAAAGTGGTCTGGTGCTCGACGGGTCTCTAGACGCCCGGCAGAAGCTGCTAAAAATCTCCCGGCAGGCGATTGATCTGCCCAACCCGTGCGTGGGTTGGTTCGCCCCTGGCGCGACCGAGCGACTGGCGGGTGTCCTGAATGACGCCAAGGCGCAGTGGGATAAGTTCCGTAAGGGGACGGACCTGCTGTACACGCATTACGGCGAAGATATTCTGGACCTGAATCACAACGAACTGCTTTCTACTCTGGATGGACAGCGTGGTGGTCTCGGTCGTATCATGAGTGCATTCGGCAATAAAGTCGTTGCCGCGCTTCGTGGGGTAACGCGACCGGGCGCGAATATCAAAGATCGTGACCCCGAGGAAGATCTGCGACTCGCGGCGGAAATGAAGGAAATACGCCGCTGGTGTCTGCAAAATGGAGAACGATTCACAAATTCCTTCGGTTCGTACTATGCCGGTCTGGATACGGACTGGGCCGGCGTGCGTTTGCAACTCGAAAAAGCCGCCACGCTCTCCGCGGAGTTCGAGGACGGCCGGGTTCCGGCACCGCTGATCGCACTGATGCTTCTGGGTGACTCGGATCTAAAACAATTCGAGTCGGTTTTTATGCAGGTGAATGCTTTACTCGTGCATCTGCGGGAGGCGTGGGAAAAACTGACCGTGGTCGTCGCCACCACAAACGCATTACCCGACCCGACTATTTCGCTCCCCGAACTCACCGCGTGGTGCGACGAGCACCGTAAAGCCGTCATCGATTTTCATGAGGCCTACCGGCTCGCCGTGCAGCACCGCCGCGGCGACGATAAAGATGCCGCTGCTCCCCCCTTGCCGGTCACGGAGGTACTCACTGATTTACGGGAGGCGCAACGCATCGCCGCGGCGCGGGCCGCGTTTGACAGCGAATATGAGTCGCTAGGTGTACGCTATGGCGGATCATACAAGGGAAAAGACACCGACTGGGCGGGAGTTTTCGCGGGGCTTTCCACCGCGTCGCGCCTTCGAGCCGCGTTCGGCGGCGAGCCGATCCCGCCGAGTCTGATCGAGCGTCTGGGGCGTCCTTTGAGCGGAGGCGAGAAAGAAGAGATACGAACCGTGCGTCAGATGCTTCGCGACGAAAACGATATGATGGCGTCCGTTTTCGCCGAGTTAGAGGACATCTTCAAGCCGGAGTATCTGACGGTCGGTGAGACGGGTGTGGCTGAAACTCTCCCTTCTGCGACCTTCGCTGACATCACGGCCTGGACTACCGTACGCCTTGCCGCCGCCGGAAACCTTTCCATCGGGTTGCGCGTGCAATCATTGCGCGAGGAGTGCATCGCGCTTCGCCTGGAAGGCTTCTTCGACGCTGTTCATGGCGATGTCGAGTCCCTCGCGCCGGATACGATGCTTCACCTGTTCCGTGCCGGTTTTTACCGCGCCTGGGCGGAATCGTGTTTGCGCGAAGTTCCGGGCATCTTGCCGTTTAGCGGCGCATCGCATGAAGCGAAGATCGACCGGTTCCGGGATCTGGACCGGCGGCAGATGGATGCCGTACCGGGGTTGATCCGCGAGTTGGTACGCGTCCGCTCGCCGAAAAACTACCCCGACGAAGTCAAAACACTCAAGGGACAGTTGGCGCGGCGGCGGACCGGGGAGGTGCGCCGACTCCTCGCCGAGATCCCGAACCTACTGTTCGCGTTGAAACCGATCGTGATGATGAACCCGCTTTCGGTGCGCCTGTTCCTCGACGCTAACGCGCTCCACTTCGACGTGGTGTTGTTCGACGACGCGTCGCAGATCAGCACCGAGGATGCTATCGGGGCGATCCTGCGCGGAAATCAAGTGATCATCGCCGGAGACCCGAAACAGATCCCGCCCCTGGCTCTGCTCGTGGAATCCGACAAGCCGTTCGAGAGCATTCTGGATGCCGCGAATGCGGTGGCATCGAAAGACTCGGCGCATTTCGGTTCACACGTCCTGCGCTGGCATTATCGCTCGCGCAACGAATCGCTGATAGCATTTTCGCGCCGCTATTTCTACCCCGAACTGGTGTCGTTCCCCTCTGCGACCGTGGATTCCGCGATCGATTATGTCGAAACCACGGCGGACGAGACGGGGTCAGACCCGAGCGGGCCGGAGAAGGTAGTGGACGCGGTGCTGTCCTATACGAAGGAGCACCCCGAACATTCGATCGGCGTGGTTGCCCTGGATGACGCCGACTACGAGCGGATCACGGAAGAGATCGTCCGGCGTAAGGAAGCAGATCCGGAACTATCCTTCCCCGGTGAGCATGACGAGAACGGCGAAGGGTTTTTCCTGAAAACGCTGGAGAACGTGCAGGGCGACGAGCGCGACATGGTTGTCCTGTATGTCGGCACGGACCCGAGCCGCTGCAAACCGCTGTCCGCGTTCGGCGGCGAGCGGTTACTCAACGTCGCCATTACCCGCGCCCGCTGCCGGATGGTTATCGTCTCGGCGTTCCTGCATGATGCGCCGGCCCCGGGCGATGTTTGCGAACATCAAGGGATGCTCCTACTTCGCTCGTTCCTGCGCTATGCGAAAGAGGGAGTGGACAAAGCCGAGATCGGATCGTCCGACGATCCGGCAGCAAGTCTGCTTCTTCCCGGAACGCACATGCCGGACGTGC
This sequence comes from Armatimonadota bacterium, assembly GCA_014379275.1. Taxonomy (GTDB): domain Bacteria; phylum Armatimonadota; class Armatimonadia; order Armatimonadales; family Armatimonadaceae; genus JACMIU01. The sequence goes on from JACMMA010000068.1 coordinate 7,657, forward strand.
CGACTCCGTCGGTGGTCGAGAACGTCATCGAAAAACTGCTCACGGCGAACGGGCACCAGTTGCGGCGGCAGGTCGGTTTGAGCGAGTACCGGGTAGACCTTGCTGTGGTAGACCCCGAAAAACCGGGGCGGTATCTTCTCGGGATCGAGTTCGACGGCCCGATGTACGCGACGGGCGAAACGGCGCGGCACCGCGACCGGCTGCGTGTAGACATGCTCCTGGACCGGGGATGGAACCTGCACCGGGTCTGGGCGCTCGACTTCGAAGCCGATCCCAAGCGGGAAATGGCTCGGATCGAGGCCGCCATCGCGCACGCGAAAAAGCACGGCGTCCCCGCAATCCGCACCAAGTCACGGCGCGTGTCGAAAAAAGAAGCCCAAATAGTAGCCGCAGAGTAAAGAAATCATAGAACCTGACGCGCCCCGATCGAAAAATCGGGGCGCGTTTTGATTATACTTGAATCCGGAATTCATCAGCTAAAACCGATGGAAGACACCGATGATCAAGGGGGAATGGAAGTGCGGCTAAAATCCGGTCCCCGACTTACCCCGGTATAGAATCGCGGGCGGGTCGATCACGCCCGCCGCCCTCTTCGCCGCGTGCTGACGCCGCACGTCGGCGAGGGAGTCGGGCGCGAGATGGGGGACTGCCGCCGGGGTTTTGAACGCTTCTACGAATACCGGTCGCCACTGCTCCCAGTCGTGGGAAAAGTCGAAGACCATGATCCCTTGCGTCGTCGCGCCCGCCGCTTGCAGGGCGCGTTTCAGATCGTCCGGCGTTTTGGTCTTGAAGTCGGCAAGTTGGATACCGGCGTAGGTCCACGACGCGTCGTTCACGGCGCGGTTCGAGAACTGCCCGGCGGCCTCCACGGTCGCGCCGATGTCCTCACCCCGCGCGACCGCATCCGCGATGGTCGCGGTAGTGTAGTAGCAACCTGTCACCACGAAGTCGGTCAGACCCGCCCAGCCCGTTTTCTGGTACGACGGGTTCAGGAAGCGGAAGCCCGCCGAGAAATCGTCCGCCGCCCAGTTCGCGCCGACATCGGGATAGTCCGGGTACCAGGAACCGACATAGGTGGCGACTGTCACATTCGGCTTGATGGATTTCACCGCGCGAACCGTATCGGCGAGGAAGTTGCGCAGAGCCAAGGCACGGAACACCAGCCATGCGTCGTAGTGCTGGCCGGGCGTCATCGTGCGTTCCATGGTCGGGAACTGGTAGCCGAATCGCAGCACATCGTCGGGCCAGCGTACCGGCTTCCCGAGATAGGCTTCAAATGCTGACTTCGCTTCCGGGGAAAAGTCGCCGTCCAGTCCCGCGTAGCGCAAGCGGTCGTCGAAGATGATGCCGCCGATGTCATAGCCGCGCACCACTTCCGAAATGATCGCCAGGGTGCGCTCACGCACGTCCTGTCGGAAAGGGTTGGTCATGAGCGGAACCTGCCGCCGGGGACGCTGCCCGATCGGCACGAATATCGGCGACGATTGCAGCGACAGGCGTACCCCGACGGCGGCAAATCGTCTTAACGTGTCGGATGTCCCGGTGGACTGCGAAACCAGTGCCGCGCCCCCCTCGGGAATAGCGATCGAGAGCGATTGCCACGCCGTTCCCAGTGTCTGGGCGACCACGGTTCCCGCTTTATCTACCACGATCACGAAGGCCGTTTGCGGGTTACGTTTCGGGATATCGGCGGAAACCCGCGCCGCGTCCGTGTAGACCG
>JACMMA010000470.1 GCA_014379275.1 Armatimonadota bacterium
GGCGCGTTTCTCGTCCGGCGGAACGGTCAACGTCGCATCCCCCCCGACCGAAACGACGCCCAGTCGGTCGCCACCGCGCAACGATTCCTGTGTGTCGGCAATCACCTTCCGTGCCGCGCTACGCCCCTTCTCCCCGACGCTGTACGAGCCGTCGGCGACGAAGATCACGGTCTGTTTGCGCGACGTTTGTACACATTCCGTCCCGGCGAGCGCGAGAACAATACAGGAGAAGATCGCGACCCGCAAGACAATTGCGAGGATCCGCTGACGGGAGTCCGGCAATGCCGCGCCGCGTCCCAACCAGACGGCAAGAAAAACAAGCGGGGGGAACGCGAGAAGCCACCAGGGTTGGTGAAAGGCAATGGGCAAAAATACAGGCGGCACGACGGATTCAGTATACCATTGGGGATGGGTACGGATCGCTAAGGACCGACACCAGTCAGACACCGGTGATCGGATTGAAACCGCGTTTTTCACCGGAACTGTTCCGCGTTTACTACAGAGCACTCCCTTTTTTCAAAGGTGCCAATGCCGCGCGGGCGAAAACGGGGGCGGCGATCTCGGCGGACGATAGCAGGGTGTAGTCTTTCGATACCGCGTGGATGCGACGGGCGAGGTCGGCGTCGAAGCAGCGTAACACGAGTCGTAGCGGACGATCGGGTCCTCGATCTTGCGCCAATGTCTGTGCGGACAATCCGATTTCCAGGTTTTTCGCGTCGTCCGAAAGGGAGGCTATCAGGGCGCGTGCCCTCAGGACACCGGCTCGTAAAAGTGCCTCTTCCGAAGTCGCGTCGCCGAAGATGACCGAAACACGCCCTTCGAGCAGACGCACCGCACCGGAGTCGGGCGAGTTGTCCACGACGACGACCTGAATGTGTTGCTCGCTCAGGTCGCGAACGATTTCGAAGCCGACGGTGCCTAACCCGCAGACGATAACGTGGTCATGTGCCCATTCCGCGATCCGCTCCGCCCGCATCCGGTTCGCCGCACCGGACAGGAAGAAGTTGGTGACGAACGACGTCAGTAGCGCAACGAGTGCCACACCGCTGAACATCATAAGGGTTCCGAACAGTTTGATGAAGGGGCCTTGATTCAGCAGATTATAGTCACCGAAGCCGACCGTTGAGATGATGGTTGCGGTGAAGTAGATGGCGTCTACGATCGGTATCTGGAGCGCGTGCTGAAAAATGGCGACGCCGGTCAAAAATAAAGCCAGCAATAACAGTGCTAACAGCATCAATGGGCGGCGAGTGTCGTAGCGATTCGGAAGCCGTAGAGTGCGATTCAGTGCAGAATTGCTCCGAATATTGTGTTTCTCAGGATCTTGCGATTTCGACATGCCGGGATCGACCGGGATCGGGGTTAAGGCGGCGTGTGCGAACTCCCGGGCGGCGAGTGCGGGCGGAGAAAGCACGAGGTCAATGCCGAAGTCGCTCATCAAGCGGTCCGCTATTCGCCCTTCGTCAAGGCGCATCAGGATACGGATTTCGGGCGCCTCGGAGCGCGCATCCAGGGCGGTCTCCAGATTATCGGCGTCCATCGCGGAACTGAGGACGAGTGAGGTGGCTTTGGCGATACCGGCGTCGGCACGGACGTCATCGAACCGGAAGTCGCCGAGCACGATGCGGGCGTTCAGCTTCTCCGCACGTCGCAGGCGGTCCGCCCGCGTGGATTCGTTCGTAACGACCGTGATGCGTGCGTCCGGGTCTTGCTCGCGCAAACACTCCACCACGCGCAAGCCGAACCGACCGAGCCCACAAACAATGACATGCGGTGCTTCGGTTTCGGATTCATCTAGGAGAGCGGGACGGCTTTGAGAACTGGGCATACCGCATTATAGGTCGATGTAGCGTTTTCACACACGAAACTTACCGCCCCACCCTTTTCTTTCCGAATATCCAGGCCGTGCGCCCCTCCCGCGAAACGGCCTCCCCACGACGTAACGAAACGACTGTCTTCACC
>JACMMA010000007.1 GCA_014379275.1 Armatimonadota bacterium
GAAAACCCGAAGCGCCGAATTCGCGGGAAAACAGCAAGGGCTAGCTCGAAACGTGGAACGCCTATCGTAGTCCCAGCACCGCAGGTGAAACCGATCCAACGAAGCGTTGGCCCCGTCCGGGTAGGACAAAAGAAAAGATCGCCACGGGCGATACAATAAGCGTGTGATTACTAGTGAATTGAAACCGTTAAAAGTGTATCAAGGGGCGACGCCCGATCCGAAGCAGGCTACTCGCGACGCGGTGGCGGTACTCCGGCGCGGATTGTTGCCGCTCGCCGAAATTTTTTATTCGTTGCAAGGGGAGGGATTACGTACCGGGCAGGCGACCGTATTTGTGCGCGTCGCCGGTTGTAGCCTTGCCTGCTCTTTTTGCGACACTGATTTTCGTGTCCGACGCGAAATCACGATGGATGAGGTAGTAAACGAAGTGCGCGGCTACGGCTCTTCCTGGGTATGCCTGACCGGAGGTGAGCCGACGCTGTACAACGAGGTCGGCACGCTCTGCGACCGACTGCACGACGCGGGACTTCGCCTGCAGGTGGAAACGAACGGCATGTTTCCGCGCCCCGGCTGGCGGCTGGATCATATCACGGTGTCGCCGAAGGAGACCGAGGGCGGGACGTTGGACCCGTGGTACCTCGAACACGCCACCGAGTTCAAGTACGTGATCGACGACCGTAGCGATCTCCGGCGCGCACTGGCGAATCCGACCGCAGGCACGCCGGGCGGTCCGCTCCTGTATCTTCAGCCGAACGCGTTGAACCCGGATGCGGTACGCCTGTGTGTAGGCGCGGTGCAGGAGCATCCCGACCGTCTGCGTTTGTCGTTGCAAACACATAAACTTCTACAGATTCCATAGCAGATACAGCCGGGGCTGTGGCACAATATAGCGCAACCTATACCAAAGTACAGAGCAACGGGGTCGAATAACCCCGGGGCGAACGAAAGAAATGACACGGATGGACGCAAGCAAGAACGCCTGGGGGCAGCAGGAAACTACAGAAACCGCGCCCCTGGAAAGTATGGCCGGTACGATTTTGATTCGTGCCGGTGGTCGCAGGGTAGATATCGCCAACGCGCTCAAAGTGCGTGACGTGGTATTCATTCAAGAGCAAAACGTGCCGGTCGAACTGGAACACGACGAGCACGATGCCGACGCCCTGCACATTCTTGCGGTAGAAACGAAGACTAAAGAGCCGGTCGGCACGGCAAGGGTTCTGGATAAAGGGAACGGCGTCGCCAAAATCGGGCGGGTCGCTGTGCTGAAGGAGTATCGCGGGCGTGGCATCGGGCAGGCTTTGATGCAAGCCGTGCTCAAAACCGCCCGTGAACTGCATTTCAAGTCGCTGATCCTTGACGCGCAAGTTTCGGTGATCCCGTTCTATGAGAACCTGGAGTTTGTCGCGGAAGGTGATGTTTTCGACGACGCCGGGATCCCGCACCGACGGATGAGTCGGGCGCTGTAGAGCGTCAGCGTTTTCTGTCGTCGCCGCTGTCGCTGTCTTCGCGCAGGCGGGCGATTTGGCGGAGCGTGAGAAACTCCATCGCGTTCTCCAGGGTCACCATGCCGAGCAGTTCGCCGTTTGCATTCTCGCGTACCAATACCGGGGCGCGGCGCAGGGCATGACTCGACAGCAGGTAATCTTCCAGCGGTTCGTTCGGCGTGGCGAACGTGATGTCACGATCCATGAACGTCGCCACATACGCCGAGTCGCCGTCACGGGCGAGCCCGCGCAAGAGTTGCGTCCGGGAAAGTATCCCGACCACTTCCCCGCCCGCAACCACCGGAAAGTCCTGCTGGCTGCCGGCAAGCAGAACATCAGCGGCATGTTTCAGCGTGTCGCCGTGCGCCAGCGTGGCGAAGTCACGCATCATCGCCTCGCCTACCGGGGCATCCGCCATGACATCACGGGACTCTTCCGCCGCCCGCTCCTGTCCGGCACCGAAATAAACGAACAAGGCGATAATCACGAGCATAGGACTCGCGCCGTTACCCAGAATCCCCAGACCAACGAGCCCCAGGAGCAGAGCGATGAACTGCCCGATACCCGCCGCGATCCGCGTCGCCTTCGCGCGCCCTATCTTGATCGCCAGCACCGCCCGCAAAACACGCCCGCCATCCATCGGGAACGCCGGGAGCATGTTGAACAGAACCAGAGAGATGTTGGAGACCAGAAGCAACGTTTCGATGGGGGTTCCTGTAGTGACCGCCCGACCCTGTTGGGTCAAAGCCTGCAAACGCTCCCACGCCGAATCCGGCGTAAAAAACTGCATGTACAGCGCGATAAGCGCGGCAATGACCACGTTCACGGCGGGTCCGGCAACCGCGATCCACAACTCGTGGCGTGGGCGTGGCGTCTGCTCAATGGATGCTACGCCGCCAATCGGATACAGCACAATGTCACGGACCACGTATCCGTAGCGTTGTGCCACGAGTGAATGTCCTAATTCGTGCAGTACCACGCAGGTGAACACGCCGATCAAAAGACCGACCTGTGCGAGACCGGTACTCCCCCAGCCGGAGATCCCGATAAACGCCAACAACAGTATAAACGTAAAGTGCAGGCGGATCGGGATGCCGGATACCTTGGCGATACGAACCGACCAGCTGTTGTTCGTGTCGCCTTCTTCCGGGTGATTATTATTTTTGGGGGATGTGTTGACGGGTAGGCTCATGGGTTTCGTATACCCCAATCTACGGCTTTACAGTTCGTTTGGTTTCAATTCGGCGATAGTAGCGCCGCGTTCGTCGGTGCGAACCCTGCCGAAAGAGAGCAAGCGGGTGCGCTCCTGCGCGTGTATCGCCGCCCCCCCCGGCACGGTTACCACGATTCCGACCGATTCCTCATCGAAACCGGCGTACCGACCGAGGGCGAACAGCCTGCCGCTTTCGTCGTGTAAACCGACCAGGACCCCGAGGTGCGCGGAAAGCGAGACGACCCGCACCGTTCGCGCCTTGAAATGATCCGCGACCGCGCCGGACAAACCTTCCCAACCGGGTCGCGCAGCGTTGCCCAGAAACAGCGTCATCACATCACCCGCCATCTCGCCGTGGACCACGGGCATATGGAGCGCGTCTCCCGCCCACTGCGCCAGGTGCGGCGCGATCGAGATGCCCGTGCCGAGTGTCGCCCCGAGCGTAACGATCTCATCCAACGGCACCGTCACGGCAGTCGGTTTTTCACCGAAGTAGGCAGCAAGGCGCGTCTGGCGGCGCGTCGTCCGTTGCGCGGCCGGCTTTTTCTGTACCCCCTCGGGGACGGGAACGGCGAGCAGTTCCGCACCGCAGACTGCCGAAGCCGTCTGTGCAAGGGCGAGCAGTTCAGAGTTGTTATCCGCACCGAAGGCGAGAATCAAGGCGGGCTGGATCAGCGACGCTTTCGCGCATTTCAGCCGCCGCGCCGTGGGTCCGGTGACATACCCGGAAGTATCCACCAGAACCCGCTCGGCGTTCCGCTCCCGCGCGTGGCGCACCGCCTGCGCGGTCGCGGAGGCGTGTTCGAGCGGCAGCGTGGACGCCGAAAACGCGCCGACAAAGAACGTGCCCGCGGGTTTCAGGTCGGAAAGCCGCTCGGCGTCGGGCCGCGCCCACGCCACCCCGACCGTGCCCGGCGGCGCGATCTCGCTCTGCCCGATATCGGCATCCACCACCGCGATGCGTTCGGAATCCCCAGCGAGCACTCGGGCAACCTGTGCGGCGAAGGTCGTCTTTCCAGTATCCGTCCCGCCGAGAATCAGGACGGTCGCCCCGACCGGGAGCGACACGACGCGCGCAACGGCTGGGTACCATTCCTCGGGAGATTTTTCGCTGTTCACGACGCCGCTTTCGCGCACTCCTCGCACACATGATCCAGCGCACCCAGCAGATCAGGAAGCGCTTCCATCGTGAACAGGCGCGATTGATCGACCGTGTTCTGCAAGGAAAGGCGGTAAAACTGCCACACTTGCCCGTTGCTGACGATCCCGTGAACGGGCGCGTGAAGTCCGCTCTGCTCGTTGTTCCTGCGACACGCAACCATTTCCGCGACGCACTGTACTTCCCCGCCCTCGAAGTCGTCTTTTTTCACCCCCGTGACGCATAATAGGGGGGGGTCGACGTAAGCACGTTTCGGAGCGATCAGGTAGTCCGCGAAGCCGGAAAGCGTGTCTGTTTCTAGCGGCTCCCCTTTCCAGACTTTAAGCTTCGGGTGACGCGGTACGATCTCCAGCAATACGGCATTGATCAGAAGTATCTTTGCCGGTTCCGACCCAGTGAGGTCGAACGACTCGAACCGCGACATCATTTCCTGGAGCATCGCGCTTGGTGGCAGGGGCACCGCTTGCAATGCCCACTTCGTGAACTGCTCCGTCGGTACCGGTTGCATGGCTTCCTTCAGGGAGAAACCGAAATATTTGCGCCGGACGACCTGCCGGGTGGATTTGATTACCCGCGTCACCATACTTGCTCCGTTTACCGGTTTACGCCGGGACCGCGTCCGCGCCGACCGATTCGGTCTCCTCGCCGAACTCGCTTCCCATAGTATCCGCGCCGCCCGGTTCGCCATCCGACTCGGCGAGGAACGGGCGCACGGCGGCGAGGAATGCCTCCGGGTTTTCGACGTGCGGGAGCATCCCTGCATCCTCGATCACTTCCAATTTCGCCTGAGGATTAGCGAGTAGGAACGGTTCCGCCTGACCGACCGGCGTTTCCACGGAGTCGCGCCCCCAAACCAAGAGCGGCAGATCGACTACTTTCGTCCACTCCTCGGCGATACAGATGTTGAGCAGCCCGGACAGGAACGACGGCAGCGCATTCTCGCCGCCCGGTTGGTGCGCCGCCGTGTGGTACTGATCCACCATCTCATCCGTCGCGGTAGCGGGCTTGGCGAAAAGACGGCTCGTCATGTACTTGCGGATTCCGGCTTTCGACGAGATCGCGTTGTAGATGGTCGTTCCGAGTACCGGAGCGGACAGAAGGGTACGCCCGATCTCGGCGCGGTCGCTCGGCGGCGCGGCGAGGTCCTCGATCCCGGTCGGGCATACGAGCACCAAGCGTCGAAACAACAACGGATCTCGCGCCGACAGGGCGATGACGTACGCGGCGGAAAGCGAGGTCGCGATCACGTCGCATTCGCCGCGTCCCTCCCCGACTTTGATCACGCGGCGGCAGAAATCATCCAAAAACGCGACATACTTCTCGGCGGTGTACGACATGTCGGGTTTGTCCGATTTGCCGAACCCGAGTAAATCCACCGCATACACGGTGTATTTTTCCGTCAGTGAGTCCCAGACTTCCTTCCATTCGTAAGACGAGCTACCGGCACCGATGCCATGCACCAGAAGAAGCGGGGGACCATCGCCGGCTTTTTTATAGAAAACATCGCCGTCGGCAGTGGGAAAATAACGCACTTCGCCGCCCGCCAGTTTCGATGTCAGGGGCGGCGTCTTGTAAAAGATAAACGCATTCGTCAGTGCCGCCGCACCGACCGCCACCCCGGCGACGAGCAAGCCGGTCAGCCAGCCGTTCCCGCCCTCGTTACGCTCTTGTTGTTCGTTGATTTCGTTGTCTGCCATAGGTTTGTTTGTAACTTTCGGCGCGAAAAAAGCCTGCGCCCGCTTACGTTATACCCGTCCAAACCTCTGACAGTCAACCGGGCACCCGGTTGCATCCCGAGGTTTTAACCGCCAAGACGCCAAGTGCGCCAAGGTGAGAGGAGGGGGAGAAAGGTTTTAAAGTTCGGGGCTTGCCGATTGAGTATGCCCTCCCGGTTAACGAGCGAATCGAAAAACTTCAAAACGTTTCTCCCCCTCCTCTCACCTTGGCGCACTTGGCGTCTTGGCGGTTGGAAAATCCAATGTGCCGTACAATGGGCGCGGGAGTTTTAACCGATATGCCGTTTCCATTCCGCCTTGCCGCCGTCGATCTGGATGATACCCTGCTCGGTCCCGACAAAGAGATTAGCGCCGCGAATTATGCCGCCGTCCACCGCCTGGTTGAGGCAGGAGTTCATGTCGTTTTAGCGTCCGGGCGTCGGCACGAGAACATGCGCCGCTTTTACAAGGAACTCGATTTATCGTCGGGATGGATCGTCTCCTGCAACGGGGCGATGGCGCGAAA
>JACMMA010000471.1 GCA_014379275.1 Armatimonadota bacterium
ATGCGGTTTTCACCGGATTTCTTTGCCATCGCTCTGCTCCTGCGTTCCTGCTAAATAGTGGGGGTCTCGTAGAGACAACGCCGAACAGTTTACCGCACAGGAAGGCGTAGCGCAAATTGTAGTTTGGTTGTAGCCGCGCGGTTTATCGAGATGGATGGGCGATTTCGACGCTGATACCGCCGGATATTCACGGTTGCGTACCCGAAACGAGCGGTAAAAGTTTTTCCATCATCCAGTAGCCGCCCGCGGCGACGATCAGCAAGGAGACGGTTTTGGTCACCGTCTCCCATTTTATGCCGTCACCGGAAGCGCGTTTCAACGCCGCGGCTTTCCACCAGATCAGGAGCGGGAACACCGCCGCACAGACGATGACCTGCGCCAGTTCCACCCCGAGGTTGAACGATAACAGACTCCAAAAGAGGGCGTTCCCCTCCGGTAAGCCGATGGCGCGCAGGTTCGAGCCGAACGCCAGTCCGTGTATGAAACCGAACCCGGTGGCGTACCAGAATCGATGTTTCGGCGGATCGGCGGATAAGTTCTCGAACCCGACATAAATGATGGTCGCATACACGAATAGTTCGACCCAGAACATCGGAAGTTCCACATTGCCGAGGGTGACAAATATCAGAGAGATCGAGTGGGAAACGGTGAAACCCGTCAGGATTTTGACCAGCGTTCGGAAGTCCGGGGCAATGATGAGCAAACCGAAAATAAACGCCAGATGGTCCTGACCGGTGAAGATATGCTCCATGCCGAGCTTCAGGAAGTTGGCGACGTTGGTAGAAAGGTTTGACAAAAGGTCGGATGCATCCACTTCGGCGGTTTCGCCCGGTTCGAGATTGCGCTGGAAGCCGCCGACATTGATCGTGGTGAGGGCGTTCGGCAGGTAGTCGAACAGAGTGGACGTGACACGCATCGCCTCGTCCCGTGCTCCGGGCGGGCGCGCGTAGCGAAACGCCATCGTATACCGTGACTTCGCCGGATCGACGTTGTCGTCGTAGCGGATGTCGGTGATTTCGCCCCACAGGACTGTACCGCCTTGCTCTAACCGCAGTTCGCTATTGACATATGCCTCGATACGTTCGCGGGCGGATTGATTGAAAGTATCGCCGCTCCGCTCCGCTTCCCCGGTCTGCTCGCCAGGGATCTGCATAATATCCTGCACATTGCCGGAAAACTCGGCGCCGATATAGGTGTCCTGTGGCCGGAGCACGATGGCAACCGGCTCGACCTGAAGGGTGTGGGCGAGTACGGGATGAACCCAGGTCAGTATCACCAGCAGAATGGTCGCCGGGAATCGTACCCAGGCAGGAGCAACATATCGCGTCATCGTGTAGGAGCACCCCCATTTTCGCGTGACTTAACGGGATCGGTCGGCGAACACAATCGCGTTTCGCGGAAACACGATTCGCCACAAATTATAACATAGCGGAAATGGCTTTGTCACCTTGACATTGGCGCATCGCCGTCTTATCCTGCATGGTATGCGTCCTAAATTATTCACGCCCCGAAACTTCCTCCTCGCCCTCGTTGCTATCCTCACCGCCACCGGCTTGTTCGCCTGGCAACGCAACGGTGGCAAGATCGCGCTCATCGATCAGATACCGTCAACGGCGGGCAAGATCGCGTTCGTCCGGGACGGCGACATTTATATGTCAGACGGCGCGACCGGCGCGAATACCGTCGCGCTGACCAAGGGCGGTAAAGGCGCG
>JACMMA010000069.1 GCA_014379275.1 Armatimonadota bacterium
CCACGAGCGCGAGCAGAACCAGCATCGGCGCGAGGCGGGCACAGTCGACCGCGCACAGTGCCCAACGATTTTCAGGGCATCACTCATGCCGTCGGTTTCGTTCCCGACGACGATGGCGAGAGGGCGGATGGAAAGGTCGGCGTCATACGCGATGCGCGGAGCCTTCGCGGAGGTTGCGACCAGGCGCAGACCGCGTTTCGCCGTCTGTGCGGCGAGCGACGCGGGCAGATTCGGCTCGATGCAGAGCGGCAAGCGAACGATGGAGCCGGTCGTCGAGCGTACTGTCTGCCGGGAGAACGCTTCCGCGGAATCCGCCGATAGAACGAGTGCCGCGCACCCCGCGGCCTCCGCCGTGCGAATCAAGACCCCGACATTACGCGGGTCCTGAATCCGTTCGGCGACCAATAGAAGTGCGTCGGGCGTCGCCTGTAGAATGGCGTCGACGCTCGCGATCCGTTTAGCGACCACCGCGACGGCGGTTGTGGTAGTCGCATACGCGGTCCCGAGTAGTTTGGTTATCAGTCCGCCCCCGAGTGCGTAGAGCGGCACACCCCTTGCCTCACAAAGCGGCGCGACGGCGGGGACCGATTCGGGCGAGGCGAACACGGCGTACACGATTGCGGTGGATCGCAACGCCTGTATCACCTGGTCGGTGTCTTCGATCAGATACCGGCCAGTTGCCTCACGCCCGCCCTGCCGCGTTAACGCGAGTGCGTCTCGGAACGCCGGATGCTTGATTCCGCTCACTGATTCTGCCATAGTTTGCACGATACCGCGTCCCCGTGCGCTTTGGCAAACCGTAACCGCGTCGGATATCCTGTAGAAACAAACCTGTGTATCAAACCCTTCTCGTCGTTCTCGCCCTGATTGCTTTTCTCGCGTTGCACATCGTGCCGTTCGCGCTGGACGCCAGAAACCGCCGCGAGTACGGCAAACCGTTCCTCGCGCCGCGCTGGAGCGTCTGGCACCTGTTGTATGCGGTCGAGGCGATTCTGCTCTTGCTGATCGTGATGTGCACGTTCTACTTCATCGGTCTGGGTATCGTCGCCAAACCCCTCGGAATTTCGTTCGTGAAACTGACAAAGGCGATCACGGAAAACAACTTCGCCGACCCACAAGCCCTGACGCTCTTTTTTCTGCCGGCAACCGTGCTACAAAACATCGCGAGCTTTGTCGTTCCGGCGGCAATCATTACCGGACTCTACGGCACGAAACTGCGTGACATCGGGCTACCCGCTATCCCGCAGCGACGTGCGGTGATCGCCGGTCTCCTTCTCGGCGTCCTATTTCTGCTGACAGCAGTCGGCATCGGCACTGGTTTGGAGCAACTGGCGAAACAGTTCGATCACGTCCCCGCGGTGAAAGCCATGCTCGATTACGAGCAAGCGAATCCCGTCGCGAAGATGACAGGCACGCTACAGTCGGCAGGGCCTGCCGGTCTGTTCTGGGGGTTGCTCGCGGTCGGCATCGCCGCGCCCATCGGCGAGGAAATGCTGTTTCGCGGCTTCGCGCTCAATTCGCTGTCGCGCCGTTTCGGAGGCGGATGGGGAATCGTTTTGTCCGCCCTGCTGTTCGCCGCGCCGCATACGTACTCGCCCATCGGCTTGTCGGTCATCTTCCTGATGGGGCTTTCCCTGGGTCACGTCTACCGGGTCAGCGGCTCGCTTTGGACGGTGATCCTCATCCACGCGGTCAACAACAGTGCGCAGATTCTTTTCGTTTACTTCGCCCCTTAGCGCGGCCTATCCAGTGCGAAGCGGTCCGAAGTGCGAACGTACAGGCTACCGTGCAGCCGTCCGATAAGATGGGCGTCCTCGGTCCGTACGTGCTTCTTTTCGGCATCCCACAACTCGTCGCGCAGATGCACGTAAACGACTTCGCCCAGGACGATACGGTTATTCCCTACCCTGGCGATTTCGGCGACGCGACATTCCAGCGCGGCGGGCGCCGAAGCGATCCGAGGCACGGGAGACACTTTGATCGTTTCCGCGAGGGCGAGGTCTGCCGCATGCGCCTCACTTTCATGAGCGGGGAGTTCGGACGCGGTGCGGTTCATCGCATCCGCGTGTGCTTCATCCACCAAATGCACCACGAAACCCGCGCCGATCTGCGACAGGTTGCGCCCCGTGTCCTTCGGTTCCCCGCTTCGCTTCGCCGGACTCACGCCGAGCACGACCGTCATCGGGTCGGAGCCGACCAGGTTGAAGAATGAGAACGGCGCGACATTCACCGTGCCCGTTTCGACATCCCGCGTCACGACCCAGGCGATCGGTCGCGGAACCACGAGTGACGACAGTATCCTGTACGGTTCGCCCGGACCGAGTGCAGCAATGTCGAATTCCGCCATCCTATTTCGCTTTCTTGACCAGGCTCGCGCTGTTCAGGTCCAGATCGGCGAAGGGGATCACGGTCACCGTTTCGCCGGGAAACCGCGTCTTGAGGTCGGGAAGAAACTTCGCCGCGTTGCCGACAATCACGACATTCGCGCTTGCGGAATCGAAACGCTCCTTGGCGAAGCCCTGGACCTGTTCGGGGGTCACGGCTTGTATTTGCGAAAGATACGTTTGTAGTTCGGAAAGGGGTCGGTTATAAAGAGCGAGTTCCCCGACCAGCCCGGCGAGACCGCCTCCCGTTTCCAGGGAGCGCGCGAAATCACCGGAAAGCGCGGATTTACGGGCGGCAAACTCCTCAGCGACCGGTGCCTCCGTTCCCATACGGGTCAATTCATCTAGCAGCACCCGCGCCGCCTCGCCCGCCGTTTCGTTCTTCGTTTGCGTGAGCAGGCTGAGCGGTCCCGCCGTCGCGCGGGCATCAAGCCGACTGTTCGCGCCGTAGGACAGCCCCCGCTTGACGCGCACTTCCCGGTTGAGCCGCGACGAATACCCGCCGCCCAAAATGTCGTTCGTCAGTTCCGGCACCACCGGATCGGGTTCGCCTTGTTTGACACCGAGGCGGTTGACAACCACTGCGGCTTGTCCCGCATCCGGTCGGTCCACCACAATGATCCGTCGTTTCGAGTCTGGTGGCGGGGCTACGGACTTATCGGAGGGCGTAACAACGGCCCCTTTCCATGTCCCGAGGTAGCGAGCCGCCATCGCGGACACTTCTTCCGCCGATATATCGCCCGAAACGATCAGCACCGACTGCGCGGGTTGAAACAAACTCCGGTGCCAATCGCCCAGATCCACCCGGCTGATGTTACCCAGCGTTTGCGGCGTACCGACGACAGAG
>JACMMA010000472.1 GCA_014379275.1 Armatimonadota bacterium
AGAACGGCGTCATTATCACTGGCTCCCCCCTGGTTTTTAACAAGGACAACGTAGACCAGTTTAAGTTTTGATGCGGTCTCGCTTGCTGGAAACGGGGAAGCCTTTTCCGGCAAGCGACCCGAAAGATTGGGCACCGTAACCGCTCTTTGATAAGAGACTTATTTGATACAAGAAAGGTATTATAAAACAGTGTTATGTCTATGAGGTGGATCAAATAACATATTTATGGGTAGGGACCGGTGAATTTTTCCGATTACTGATAATTACCCCCGTTGTGTTTCCGTGGCAATGTAGGCTCGGAATATGGTATTATATATGCATAGTCGCGTTGGAGTTCGCCGGAGGAGCAAACGAAAACACGATTACCCCGGCGACTGCATGGCTCATAAGGAGCATATGACAGTCGCTTTTTTGTTGCCGACAGTATTCAGAAACACCCGCATTCCCTTTGTTCTTCCGACTAATCCCCTGGTCCGAAAAATGCCGTGTGAACGTCTCCAAATTCTTATGGAGAAGGTTTACGTGGTCTGTTGGTATAGTCAATCGCTAGATCGCGTTATAATTGCCGAACAAGCATGACAACGTCGCGTAGCGAGAGCGAGATTGTATTTCCGTCCGATTTCAAGGAGAAGTTCATCGTATGTACAGACCGGCGGAGATGAGGCAAACAAAGCCGGTATCCCCTGACGGGACGGATGCCCGCAAGACACCCGCCGACCCGGTCGGCAACGGCGTCGGGGTTATGATTCGCGCCCGTGCGATCCTTCTCGGATTGTTGCTCGTTCCGCTTCATTGCTGGTGGGTGATCCGCACCGAGATATACCGCACCGCCGTGGTTGGCTTTTTCGCATCGTTCCTCGGGTTGGCCCTGTTCGTCACGTTCGCGGGTATCCCGTGGGTACTCGCGGTGCTCTTCTTCGCTTTATATCTGCTGATGATATTGACGATCACGCGGTTGCGGGCGGACGCGGGACCGATGCTCCATTACGGCCCCGACCTCAACCCCCACCGGATGCTGATTCTGCTTCGTTTCGGTCCTCGCCCTGTATTATCATTACGGCGCGTTGTCGCCGCAGGGGGACAACGAATGGCGTAGTTACAACGGCCATATGCCGTTTCGCATGCTGGATGAATATCTCAAGAATCCTCACCCGCCCGATTTGTTCCGTCTGGTATGGGTGATAGGCGGTTTTGTTATCACCGCGCTCCTGATTCAGGCCCGCGTTCTATTCCCCTGGTGGCCTCTCCACCCGGCGGGGTTCGCCCTGGCGCATGCGGGCTTCTCACTGCCCTGGGTGTGGTTTCCGATCCTGCTGGGCTGGGTGGCAAAATCCTTGATCATGCGCTGCGGTGGAATGCAACTCTACCGCCGTGGCATCCCGTTCTTTATCGGCTTGATTCTCGGCGACATCTTTATCGCTTGTGTCTGGTCCCTTTTATTCGTTCTCCTGAATATGAAGATGTATATGTTCTTTCCCGGTTAAGACAGCGGGATGTTTCCCGGGCGCGTACCGTCCGGTCCCCAGGGTACAATCCACCATTACACACGGGAGGGCATCATTTGTGGTGGACGTGAACACAGAAGGCATCGAAGCGCCGTTCTTCCGGGCGGCAATTACGAGCCATGTCGCGGAGTACGTCCGCCATTTCGGGAGGCGTCTCGTCGCCGTCTACGTATGGGGGAGCGTGCATCGCGGCGAAGCGGTGCCGGGCGTTTCCGACCTGGATCTGCACGCGTTTATTCGTGACCAGCTTTCGCCAGCCGATGAGGAATGGTTTCAGAAAGAGCGCCACCCTCTCGAAGCCCGATTCCCCGGCACCCTCGGACTCAGCCGACCGCTCCCGCTCGAAATGCTCCGCGCCGGATTGCGGGACGAGGCGACCGTCCCGGCACGGAACCTTTCGCGCTCGCTCGCCTTCCGGCTTCGTCACGACGGGATGCTCCTGTGGGGCGAAGACCTGTTACCGGAACCGAAATTACTACCTGCCTTTGATAAAGAGTTCGGAACAGGCGGATTCGAGTCGCAACGCGACCTTGCTCGCTGGGCGGCGGGGTGGACGCCGGACAACGAGACGGACTTCGCCCTGCCGGACTCGCCCCGGTTGCGCTTACGCAAACTGGCGCGTCTCGCGGTCCTCGGGGGCGGATGGTATCTGATCGCTACCGGGAGGCTTCTTTCCCTGCGCGGATCGGACGTGTTACCCGTATTGCGCCGGGAGTTCCCCGACCGAACGGGATTTCTTGAGCAAACGAAACAACTGTATATCGCGCCGGTCGACGATGTTTCCGCGTCGTCGCAACTCGCGCCGTATACACGGGAGGTCGCCCGATGGACGGACATGCTCGGGGAACGGCTGGGAATGGGACCGACGATTGAACCCCGCGCGGGCCCGTAGCCGTCGCGGGGCGCGTCGAAACGTGCATAATAGAAGCCGTGAATAGCCCCGACACTCCCGACCAACCGGATTTGCCCGTGCGTGCTCCCTCCGTGCTGGACTTGCCCGTATTCCGCCGCCTTCTCGTCATGATCGCTGTTTCCGGCCTCGCCGGTAGTGCACTCGCCGTCGTGCTCGGCTACCAGATCTACACGATCACCGGCTCGCCGCTCGCGCTCGGCTATCTCGGACTCGTGGAAGTGATACCGGCGGTCTCGCTCGCGCTGTTCGGCGGGCACGTCGCCGACCGCACGGACCGCCGCTCGATCCTGCTCGTCACGCAAACGGTTGCTGTGTTCTGCGCCCTGTTTTTCGCGTATCTTTCTGGCGGTGCCAGGCCGCCCGCCGTGGTCGCGCTGTATGCCGTGGTGTTCCTCGCCGGGATCGCGCGGGGATTTTCGGGACCCGCCTTTTCCGCATTCGAGGCACAGGTCGTGCCCCGCGAACAACTCCTCCAAGCGTCCGGCTACCTGACCGCGACCTCGCAGACATTCGGCATCCTCGGACCCGCGCTCGGCGGCGTCGTTTACGATCTTGCCGGACCACGTGTCGCCTATTTCCTGATCGCTGGGCTGATCGCCGTCGGGCTGATCTGCCTGATGACGATTCCTTCGATGCCGGTCGCCGCGCCCGAGAAGAACGCCAAAGACGAACCCGCCGAAACGATCTGGGAGAGTATCGCCATCGGCGTGCGGTTCGTGTTCGGCACCCCGGCGCTGGTCGGCTCGATGGCACTCGACCTGTTCGCGGTGCTGTTCGGCGGGGCGATTGCGCTACTACCGATCTTCGCGAAAGACATTCTGCACGTCGGCGCGGGCGGACTCGGCTTGCTGAACGCCGCGCCGTCCATCGGCGCGTTGTCGGCGACACTCTGGGCGTCGCGCTACCCGCCACTCCACCACGCCGGGCGGAACCTGCTTCTTTCCGTCGGGGCGTTCGGTGTCAGCATCATCGTCTTCGCGCTCTCGAAAAACCTCGCCCTGTCGTTGGTGGCGCTATTCCTTTCCGGCGTATTCGACGGGATTAACATGGTGATCCGCAAGACGATCATCCGCCTGCTGTCTCCGAACCACATGCGGGGGCGGATCGCGGCGGTTTCCATGATCTTCGTCGGTTCGAGTAATGAGATCGGGGCACTGGAAAGCGGGGTAGCGGCGAACTTCCTTGGCACGGCACGTTCGGTCTGGCTCGGCGGCATCGTCACTTTGATGATCGTCGCGGGTACGGCGTACTTCGCGCCGGGGTTGCGAAACTTACGATTGGGCGGCGGTTCGGATGGAAAGCCCGCGCCGTAGTGTTTGCCCCCCAGCCCCCAATCCTGGGGGAGCCGGAGGAGACGCAGATGTCTGCGGGCGGTCCTCCCCACCCTCTGGCTCCCCCAGGATTGGGGGCTGGGGGGCAACTACGCTACGGCGCAACCCAATCCCGCGACCGCCCCACCGCGCGTTGCCAGTTCTCGTGCAGGGCGTCCATCTCGCCGCGTGGGCGGCCGGGGGTGAATATGCGCTCGATCTGCCAGTGGCGGGCGATTTCTTCCCGGTTGGCCCAGAAGCCGACCGCGAGTCCGGCGAGGCACGCCGCGCCGAGTGCCGTGGTTTCCACGACGCGCGGGCGGACGACCGGCACCCCGAGCAGGTCCGCCTGGAATTGCATCAAGCCGTCGTTGCGGGATGCGCCGCCGTCCACGCGCAGTTCCGTCAGGCGGATACCGGCGTCCTTTTCCATCGCGGTTAACACGTCGTAACTCTGGTAGGCGATGGCTTCCAATGCGGCGCGGGCGAGGTGTCCGGCGGTCGTGCCGCGTGTGATCCCGACTATGGTTCCCCGCGCATACGGGTCCCAGTGCGGCGTGCCCAGTCCGGTGAATGCCGGGACCATGTATACGCCGCCGTTGTCGGGAACCGTCGCCGCCAGCGTTTCGATCTCCGACGACGTTTTGATGATGCCGAGTCCGTCGCGGAGCCATTGGACGACCGCGCCGCCGATAAAGACGCTACCCTCTAACGCGTATTCGGTCACATCACCGATGCGCCATGCGACCGCAGTTAACAATTTGTTCGCCGACACTTTCGCCGTCGTGCCGGTGTGCAGGAGCAGGAAACAACCGGTCCCGTAGGTGTTTTTCGCCATCCCCGGCGCGAAGCACGTCTGCCCGAACAGCGCGGCTTGCTGGTCGCCCGCGATCCCGGCGATCGGCACCCCGGCGAGCGGATGACCCGCCCCGACCGCCGTGTACGTCTCGCTCGACGACGCGACTTCCGGCAATATCGCGCGCGGAATCTGAAGCAGGGCGAGCAGTTCGTCGTCCCACGCGCCGGTGTGAATATTGAACAGCAGGGTTCGGGAGGCGTTGGACACATCGGTGACGTGCCGCGCCCCGCCGCCGAGTTTCCAGACCAGGAACGAATCCACGGTGCCGAAACACAGTTCGCCGCGCTCCGCCCGTTCGCGCACGCCGGGCAGATTGTCGAGCATCCATTGCAGTTTGGTGCCGGAAAAGTACGGATCTATCACCAGCCCGGTCTTCGCGGCGAAAAGCGGGGCGTAGCCGCCCGCGTTCAATCGGTCACAGATCGCGGCGGTGCGGCGGTCCTGCCAGACGAGGGCGTTCGCGACGGGTTCGCCGGTGCGCCGATCCCACAGGAGCGTGGTTTCACGCTGGTGCGTGATCCCGATAGCCGTAATATCGCCGGGCAAAACGTCGGGCGCGTTCGCCAAAGCATCGTCCAGCGCACCCATTTGCGACGACCATATATCCGCCGGGTCGTGCTCGACGTGCCCCGGTGCCGGATAAATCTGCGGAAACTCGCGCTGTCCGACGGCGTGAATCGCTCCCTGTTTGTCGAAGAGAATCGCCCGCGAACTGGTCGTTCCTTGATCCAGTGCTAAAACATATTTCATGGCGGATACTTCGGTGTCAGGGAACGCGCTACCTTCTTGGGATGGTGCGCGGATAAATGTCCGCGTGATTCACCGCCCGCTACGCACCATAGCGATCCGGCATGGCAATTGTGCGAATCACAAAACGGGGAAGGGGATAGAAAGAGTCGGGAATCCGCCGGCGCCGTCGGTAACTATTTTCCCGCTCGGGCGTCTATTACACTGTACCTCATGACTTTCGCCTCAACTCCCGCCGCATCTGGCGTCTCTACGTCGTCGCCCATCGCTTCTGTGTCCGGTTTGACCGTACGGTATGGGACGCGTGCGATTTTGCAGGACCTGTCGCTCGATATTCCCGAGGGTTGTGTCGGGTTGCTCGGCCCCAACGGTGCCGGGAAGTCGACGCTGATCAAGACCATGCTCGGCTTTCTCACCCCGGCGAGCGGCGTCGGGAGTGTGCTCGGCATGAACATGGTGCTAGAACCGCTCCGCATCCGGCAACGTGTCGGCTTGATGCCGGAGGTAGACTGCCATATTCCGGGCATGAACGCGGTCACGTTTGTCGCCTACGCCGGGGAACTCGCCGGGATGCCACCCGCGCAGGCGTTGCGCCGCGCCCACGAGGTGCTGGAATACTGCTCGCTCGGCGAGGCGCGGTATCGTCAGGTCGAAACGTACTCGACCGGCATGAAACAGCGCATCAAACTCGCGCAGGCTCTGGTCCACGGACCGAAACTGCTTTTCCTCGATGAGCCGACCAACGGACTCGATCCGCAGGGGCGCGACGAAATGCTCGACCTGATCCGGGATATTTCGCACGGCAAGGGGCTGTCGGTGATCGTGTCGTCGCACCTGCTCCCCGACATCGAGCGCACCTGTGACGCCGTGGTCGTCATGAAGGGCGGGCAGGTGATGACCCAGGGGTCGATAGCCGAACTGCGCGGCACCGGGCAGGTACAGTACGAAGTGGACTTGCGCGCCTACTCCGAGCCGTTCGTCGAAAACTTGAAGCGGCGCGACGTGACGCTCGCACACAGTCAGGGGTCGCGTTGCCGGTTTACCTTCCCGGCAGGATCTGAGAAGGGGGTGGGACAGGTACTTTTCGCGGCGGCGCGGGAGTCCGGGGCGCAGGTACGCGGGTTCCGCCCGGCGCAACGCAGTTTAGAGGAGATATTTATGGAGGCGGTGACCGTATGACGGCAGATATAACACCGAAAGTCGCGCCGAACGAAGTCGCGCCGTCCATCGCGGACGTTTCGTACCGCTCTTACGACGGCGAACTGCGGAACCGATCGGCGCGCTGGTGGACGATCACGCTGGCGACGCTCCGCACCGGTGTTAAGAAACTGGGCTATTGGATACCCGGCGCGTTGATTCTGCTCGTGTATTTGATTAGCGGGATGGTCTTTTATTTCACCCGGAACGCAAGGGCGCAGTTCGGGGCTGAGGAACCGGCGAACCAGTACGCCATTGTTCTGAATCAGGGCCTTTCGGGCACGGGCCTACTCCTCTTCATCGCCGCGTTGACGGTCGGGGCGGGCAGTATCGCCGCCGATAACAAGGCGAACGCGCTGCTGGTCTATCTGAGCAAGCCGATCACGCGGCTCGATTATCTGGTCGGCAAGTGGATGGGCGTTTTTTTGCTCCTCGCCGGGTTGTCGGTCGTGCCCGCGCTTCTGATGTACCTGTTCTTCCTCGTCGCGTACAGCGGCGACGGCTTTTTGAAGGACAACCCGACGCTGATCTTGCGCGTCCTTGCCGCGACGATTTTTCCCGCCGCCCTGCACACGTCGCTGGTGATGGGATTCTCCGCTCTTTCCAAAAGCCCGCGCCTCGCCGGGTCGCTGTATGCCGCGTTCTATTTCGTCTCGCTGATCATCTCGGTGACGGCGAGCCAGTTGATGCTCAGCCGGGACACCGTGCGCGAAATGAAAGAAACGACGAAACTCACCGTCAAAGTTTCCGGGGACGGCGTCACGACCGACAAGAACGGAGCGAACACGGCACTGGTCGCCAACCTTTCCGTGAGCGGCATCGGAAGCGGTCTGGCGCAGCATCTATACGACGTGACGCCACAACAGATCGCGCAATGTAGCGGCGGGCGGCGTCGGAACCGGCGGCGACGAGAAGCGGCGGAGGAAGGGGCGCCGGTTCCGCCGTCGATCCCGGCACAGCGACCGCCGCTTGTTC
>JACMMA010000473.1 GCA_014379275.1 Armatimonadota bacterium
GCCCGCGGCATCGCGTCCCAGGTCAGTGTAATCTTGTTCGCACTCCCGATCGCCTGAACTCTGTAGGGAGGGGTGAGATAACTGGCGCTGTCATAACCCACATACAGCGGCAGGGCATTCCCCACTGCCCCTTTCCCGGTGGGGCCGTTCGGATAAGTGAGGGTGCGCGTGTTGGTGCCACGAGTCTCCTGGAGCACGTTGATAAACGGATCGAACGGATTTGTAAAGTTCACCTCGGCAATGCTCGCTGAGATAGAGGAATTATCGGTCAGGAACATAAAGGCGTTGTTAAGACTTCCCCGCTGGGAGTAGTACAGTCCGCCGAGCAGATCCGTCTTGCCTCCGTTCCTGGTCTCGATCAATGTCCCACCGTCTTCCGATTTTAGACCGAGAATACTAACGGTCCCCCCGGAGTTGACGATTTTGGTCTGGCTACCTTCGATATTGAGCTGCCGCGCCCAGACATTCTGGCCGCTGATAGCCAGCGGGCCGGTGGCAACGTTCTCCAGAAATAGCGAACCCGTGCCGGTCAGTGTGAACGTCGGGTCCTGAAGGTTACGGCAGACCAGGGTACGCGACGATTCGTTCCTCACCTCTATCGACCCGCCGCCCTGACCGAAATCCTCCAGCCAGACGGTTGCCGGGGCGGTCGGTTTCACGACAAAGCCCGCGCCCGCGACAGCCCGGACAAAGGTCGCTTGCATCCCGACAACCCGCCGGGTGGTCCCTCTGATCTCGACCAGCTTATCGAAGAAGTAGCGCGACTGTTGTGAAGGGAAGTAGATCGTTTTCGCGCCGGAATCGATCGCCCGCTGGACGGCATCCGCATCGCCCACGTCGAGCGTGCGGCGGTAGTCACGGACATTCGCCCAATCGCAGGGAGGGTCCGCGGGAGATTCCGGCGTCTCGCTAATCGGTAGGTTGAGCGAAGTCGGACGGTTCCCAAATAACTGGACCACGGGATGCGAAACGAACTCACTGATCCAGGCGTTCGTCACATTCGCCGAGCCGCCGTAGTCATTGCGGATCGTCGTACTGAAACCGGGAATCGAGACATTCCGCGCGAAGAGGGTCTCGTTATTGATGACCGCAGGAACGGGGGATTGCCAATCCGATTCCTCCTCATAGGGTTGGATATTCGAATCGACCAGGGTGGCATGACCGATCCCGTTGTTGAGCGCCGTCGCGTTCGATATGGAAAACAGTTTACGAATGCTGATGCACTGACCGTTATTTTTGATTCCGACCTCTCCCTGATCGAACAGGAAGATATCCTCTAGCACCTGGCTGTTGACGAACCCCCCGCAATCAATCCCGGTCCGAAAACCTTCCACCGATATTTTAGAGGCGAACAAAGGACCGTTCTGATCGGCATACCCCAGATCCAAACCGGTGACTCCGGACCAATCGTTGGAGGTGACCGTGATGTTGCGGATCGCACCGACATTGTTCGAGTAAAAACGTACCCCGATGGCTCCCGTGTTACCGTCTCCGATGTCCACCGTGAAGTGACCAAAGTTGTTGTTAAACCAGTCCGCGCGGACAAAGCGGTTGCCGTTGGCATCGGGCAGGGTTCCGTTGTAACCCGCATCCAGAACCGCCTGGGGTTGGCCGGGATTGGTGAAGGTGTTGTCTTTAAGGCGGAGCACGACGCAGCCCTCACCTTCGCCCCGAAAATTAGAGTAGCCAAAATAGCCGTTAGGGTTGCCGTTATCGTCGTAGCCGCGTTTGAATTTTAGTGACTTCGACACCAGATAAGTCCCCGCGGGAAGATAGATCGTCTGTGCGGTCCCCTGCCAATCATCGATCGCCCTTTGAATCGCGTCCGTGTCGTCGGCAACGCCATCCCCGATGGCGTTGTACGGCGCCTGCTTGACATTGATGACGCCGGAATCGACCGGGAAGACGGGACCGTCGGAAGGGGCGGTGGTGGGAACACCCCCGGCACGGAATCGTACCTTACTCAGACCGGACTGCGCGGTCAGTCCCCCATAGTTCGAGTCCGCGATGAAACGAATGTATTTCGCCGTGACCGGGAAGGGTAAGGAAATATCCTCGCCGAGGTACCCTTCCGTCCCCGGCGCCTTGGCGAACAGGAACCGTTTCGGCACCGATTTCCATACCAGAGCGTCGTTGGAATACTGAACGGTCACATCCCTCAACCCGCGGGAGTTGAAAGGGGCGGATTCGTTGTAGTTCCAGACGTGGAAACTGTCCACGGTCCGGATGGTCCCGAGGTCGAACTCGATGGCCGCATTGCGATCAACGATCCCTCCCGAATAACCGGAGCCGGATACCCACATGCTGCCGAATGGACCGGCAAAGCGGTTGTTGGTCATCGCATAAACGCCAGGGGATACGAAAGTCAGGCCGTCATCGTTCATCACTTGAACGGACGGACCGCCGACCCCGCCTTCGAAACTGGAGACCTTCGCAGTGACATTGGAGATGTACTGCGCATGGGCCATACTTTGAATCGCGACAATAGCAACTGTCGCATATAACATTCGGTCTAACCTAACGGTAGTAAACATTCCATCCTCCTGGGTGTTGTCACATCGTCGTCGATGAATTGATGTCGCCTCGAACTAGCCCCTCCTTGTCCTGAAAACTTTTCTCTCGGTATTTCCGGGCAGCCCACATGATTTTTATCGAAACGTGATCCAAACTTTCGATTCGATTTTTATTTTGAAAAGCGATTATTGCAAATAGCATAAGTGCAATCGGATGGAACGCGTCGGTTCCCATCTGCATCGTCTTTTCGATTGAAAACTACGTGCCGGTCGAACCACAACGTATCGACTCCGGGCAACGTTCCGGTCGGATCTAGGATCCCACGACATGAACTTTCGGAAGCAAAATGCGGGGGGGGAGCGGGTCATTCGGTGCTTCAATCTTCAGCTGGAGCATGTCTACCGCCTCCTGTCCCATTTCGAAATAGGGTAAAACAACCGTGTCCAACTCAAAACCCAGGAATGAAAACGGCTCGTCCGCGAACGTAACCGCCGATAGGTCTGCAGAAACGCGTAACCCGAACATCGCGGTCAGAAATAGTAACTGACTGGCAACCTCTGGCGAATAGCAGACGAATCCGGTATATCGCTCCGGGCCGATCAGCCACGGCAGACCTTTCTGGTCTGACGAAAATGTGCGGTGAATGTCGAAAGTTAATAGGGAGATCGGTTCCAACCCCGCGCCCTCCATCTCCTTGCGATAGCCTTCCTCGCGGTGCTTCTGGCTGTAATGCCCGGAACTCCAGTGGAGATAGGCGATGCGCCTATGCCCCGCATTCACCAGGTGGCGCGTGGCGAGTCGTCCCGCCTCCCGGTCGTCGGGATAAACGCAGTCCACATCATGCGTGGAATTGATCCATATCGCAGGCATCCGATGCTCTTTGAGCAACGCGATCATTTTTTCCGGGATAGCATCGTTGTAATTGATCAGCAACCCGTCGGAACTCAATTCGCGCAGGATACGCGGCAGACGGGTCTCACTGGTCAGGCTGGTATCCGGCAACCGTGCCAGAATCAGGTTGTTTTCTCGCGTCGCCAGGGCATTCAGGATGCCATCTCTCAGACGAATACTCAGCAAACTAAGGTGCGGGACTTCACTCAGCAGGAGGGCGATGCTCTCGAACCTCCCGTGCCGGATGGCGCGGGCAGAACTGTGACGCCGGTAGCCCAGTTTACGCGCCGCGGTAAGGACACGCTCGCGGGTGATGTCGTTGTGCGCTTCGACGTTGCCGTTCAGAATCCGGCTTACTGTCTGGAAAGACAACCCGGTGTCGTTCGCCACATCTTTTAAAGTAATCTGAGTGCGTTCCATAAATATCGCCTTCGATTCGATTTGTGAGAACGTTCTCATAGTACCGCAATGTTCCCCTAAACGCAAGCCGCCTAGCCGGCAAAAAACTAAATGCATGATTTCGCGGGGTAACCTGCCGCCGAACTGGCTTGCCGCACCGATAGCGATCTTCGTCACGATCCGCCCCCCGAGAGCGCGCGACACGCTTCCTCGCTCTTCCACGGCCATAGGCACACTTTGATGGCATCTTGCCTTTCCAACAGATCGATCGCCTCCGCGTAGCTTTCAAGCGGGAGGTGATGAGTGACCAGCGGACGCAGATCCAGTTTCCCTTCCATGATCAGTCGCACCGCGTACTCCGCTGCCGCCCGGCTATGACCCGGGTAGCCGCACAGGCGCAACCGGTAATGCCTGGGGGCGAAGTTGTACGACTCGCGCTGTACGCCGAACAGCGCGACGACATCCTCGGTCCGGTCCATCAGCCATTCGACCGACGTCTTCGCCCCGACACAATCGATCGCCGTGTCGAATTTGGCGGCATCCGGGTATGCCCCCGGATCGAACGCCGCGTCCAACCCCAGCAAAATACCTGTCCTTCGCCGCTTTTCCGACAAATCGAATCCGATGACTTCGCTGGCGCCTTCCGCTCGCGCCATTTGCGCGGCGATCAGCCCTGCCGGTCCCAGCCCGACCACGGCAAAACGCCGGTTTTCCAGGACGCCCATTGTTTTTTGCATCAGGAACGACGCCCCGACGCACATTGCTAGTTCCACCGGGGCGGTCGCCTCTGCCGGCAGATTCGGCGGAACCGGGATAACGTTCTCCGCCTTATGGACGATGAACTGCGCATAACAGCCCGGTCTTTTATGTCCCGGATCGCGCCATGTACTTACCCGCTGACCGACAGCGAGATCGGTCACCCCTCTGCCAATAGCCGCCACGGTCCCGGTCGCTTCGTGCCCCGGCTGTCCGGGGGTGTAGGGGTAGTGGAACTGATGCCCGGGAAACATCGGGGAATTATGCCGCAGGTGAAGGTCCCACTGTGGGCAAGTAGTGACCGCCTCGATTTTCAGTAATATTTCGCCCGGACCGGGTTCCGGGATCGAGACTTCCCGGATCGCGAAACTGCGACCTTCGCCCACTTCAAGAATCTTCATCGCATCAGTCCTCCCAATCCAGCACGACGCCGAGTACGCCCGTCTGCCGGTTCAAAATGAGGTCATAGGCTTCCGCGGCTCGCGCCACGGGAAATCGATGGGAGAGGAGAGGTTTTGTGGTGAGCTTGCCCTGTGCTAACCAACCCAGAGTCTCCTCGATCCGCGTCTTACGCCATCCCGCCGGCGCGTAGAACGCGACCTCCCGTTCGCGGAGTTTTTGTGCATCGAACATGCCGTCGGTGCCGTAAAAACCGACCGAAACAACCTGCCCGAAGTGGCGAATCCGGGCGAGCAAAGCCTCCGTATCAGCGACCGAACCGACCGTATCCGCGATCACCTGCAAACCCTCCGGAGCCCACTCGGAAATGACGGCATTCACATCCTCTCGCCGGGTGTTCACAACGCGGTCCCCGTCACCGCACACAAATCGGGATAAGCGGTCGTCGTGTCGCCCCGCCAGCAAAACACGGGCACCGCGCTGCTGAAGCGTCTGCGCGGTCCAATGCCCGACCATCCCGTCGCCCAGAATGACAGCCGCGTCGCCCGCCGCTATTACGGGGCGCGTCCCGGCATTGTAACCGACCTGCGTCAACACCAGCCCGCTGGCGGAAACCGGATCGACGCCGCCGGTCAGCTTCCATACCTGCGTCCGGGATGTCACCGCGGGCGAAACATGCCCGCCGTGAGTGTAGAACATCCCTTCGACCCCGGAGACCGTCGCGAAAACCACATCCCCGATCTGCAGGTCGGTCACCTCATCGCCCCGCCACTCGACAACGCCGACCTTCTGATAGCCGGGCACGTGAGGAAAGGGAAGCGGATCCTGCCCGCGGCGTGGGGTATCCCCCGCGATACGTTCGCCTCGTATAAACGACCCCTCGGTACCGTTGCTGATCCAGGAGTGCCGGACACGGACAACGACATCCTGTGGACCGGGGTCGGGGACATTTATCGTCATGAATGCGACTTTACCGGGAGCTGTCGCGATTACGGCTCTGGCTAACATGTAACGTTCACCACCTCTAAAAAATTAGTATCGATTGTGGATGCGTCCCGGACGCGTCGGGTTGCAATCGCACTTCCAGGCAGGGCGACTGCGCCACGTTATAGTCGTCCGAAGACGGCAACATGCCGGACCGCATCATCCAACGCTTCAAAAACAAACCCCAAGCTTGACGCTGTCGGACGGATCGCGATAGATAGCGAGAAGTGCCTCCGCAGCGTTGTCCATTGGAACGATGGGGTCCAAGATGCCCTCGGAACGCAGCATCTTCCTCTGGAACAAAGCGAGCACGGTATCGGTTAAGCGGGCTTCGTTCCAGAGAGGATGCTCACGCGAGGGATTGCCCCATGTCGGCATACTGCTGATCAGTTCCAGCCGGTTGTGCATCCATTCCATCCCCAGTTCCAGCGGCGTCCCGTGTCCCTTGTAGAACCCGAGCGTGACCACCCGTCCACAGCGGCGGACGGCCCGCATCGCCTCGCGCAGAGCCTGGTAACTACCACCCGCCTCGATGGCGACGTCCGCGCCCCATCCCAAAAGTCGCCGCGTTTCCGCGGCGACGTCGCAACCCGTGGGGTCCAGCGCGAGTGTCGCTCCGTAGGACCGCGCCAGTTCGCGGCGTTTCGATAGGGGATCGACGGCGACGATGTTCAGGCACCCGGCACGGGAGAGCATCTGTGTCACCAGCAGCCCGATGGCACCGAGCCCGAAAACGATGGCATTATCCCCGAGGCAGATACGGGCGTCGCGGACGGCGGCGTACCCGTAGAGGGCCGGGTCCAGACAGACGGCGTCCCCCGGACATAGCGAATCGGGAAGGGGGTGTAACGCCTTTTCCGGGACCGTGAAAAAATTCTGGATCGGGGCGTAACCGTAGACACGATCCCCCGTCTGGAATCGCGTGACAGCGGGTCCCACTTCTGTTACGACCCCGACCGCCGTATTTCCTATGAACTGCTCGACGAAGGTGACCCCACTTTCGCCGTCATCCAACGGGACGAAAAGTTCCTGTCGCCCGTCGAACCGTTTTGTCAGGAACGGCGACTGATGGCTGAACAGATTGTGAAAATCGGTGCCATGTTTGATCGACGCGAACTCGGCACGCACTCTAACTCCGTCGGGCGGAAGGGGGAGGAGTACCGTCTCCCGCAGCGCGACGTTGCCGTCGCGATCTATATACAATCCCTTTAACACGGTCGTTGTCTCACTTATTCATCTGGAACTGCACATTTGCCCGCACGCCTTCAGGAACCTTCGCATCCGCCGGGATGCCGCGGGAGGAGTAGCCAGGGTTTGCCGCCGCTGTCTTGCTGGGGGAAGCTACCGCGCTCACCGGCGGCGGCGGCGGTGTAGACTGGGAAACTCTTTTTTCACACCCGGCGAGGGCGATCATTACGATCGAAAACGAAGCTACGGGAGGTACCCACCGCCGAACCAAAAACGTACACCGTTTCGCTGAGATGTTCATCAAAATATCCTTGAGGTTTCTCCCCGTATCCAGTACCAATGGCACTGGATACGGATCGTCGTGAACAGCTATAGTCCTTCGTAGGACGAGGATTTCGGGAAGATATTTTTCAAACCGACTTTTCCGAACTGTAGCCCCTTCGCATGCCCGTCGGCAAACATGAAGTTGGCAATGCCTGAACCGGTGCCGGAACGGGTGTGGCGATAGGAAGGGCCTTTACACGTCCAGACCCACGGATCGGGGCCACCGAAGTTTTTGGTGCAAGTGGTGGCGTTGATGTCCGTGAAATCTTTGTTGATCCAGTTGTCTCGGTACCAGGTCGCGGTCAGTATATCGTCGTCACTAGGCGTCCCGATGTCTGCGGAGCTGATCCAGTCGGTTGGCACGCCGCCGTCAAACTGGTAATTCCCATCACCGACCCAGATGACGTCAGCCGGGAATTCGATAGCCGCGAGACTCTTCTGCGGGACGAGTTGACCGCCCCACAGGGTGTAGTCACGCCCACCGAGGATCGGGTTCGCCGCGTAGGAGACGCCCTCCCCGCGCGTCCGGGAAGCACAACTTAAAACTGTCCCGGATGCCGTATAACTATTGGTTTTGACGTACGGCTGAATGGCGGCCCACCAGGGACCCCATCCCTGGTTATCCAGGCTCCAGGAGACGACAGTGCCCGGGAACTTCTCGTCGTAATCCTGCATGTACATCATCGTCGCCGATCCGAGTTGTTTCAGGTTCGACAAACAGGAGATTTGGCGTGCTTTCTCACGCGCCTGGGCAAAAACGGGAAACAATATAGCTGCGAGTATTGCAATGATTGCAATAACAACTAAAAGTTCTATCAAGGTGAAACCGGGCGACGACTTCTGGTTTGCATTGCGGAAGCGCGGTGCAAATCTTTGTACGGTATGTGTTGAATTCTGACAGCATGCTGTGTCACTTACGGACGAAACTGCTGCCTTTTGACAATGCTTCACTGCTAGTGTCCTTTCTGAGACATCGAGGTACCAGAGGTTCGCTGGTAATGTTTCGAATGATCCGTCTCATCCAACTTATGAGAACGTTCTCATAAGGGTTATAACCTTATTTTCGAGAGATGTCAAGGGGTGATTACAAAATCTTATTCAATTTCTAGAAGGGCGAAAAATATCATCGATGAGGTGGTCTGTCTGTCGCTGTTCGAACGAGATGGATTCAGCCTCGCAAGAGTGAAAAAGTAGGTCGATCCGGTCATTGTTCGTCCATAGGTGCGGGGTGCACTTGCCTCACCGACTTACGACCGCGGGCATCGCCCGAAGTCATCAAAGGGACAGCGTCGTCCTGGCCGCTGATAGCGGCCTAATCAGAACCGTTGAAAGTGAATGGTGCCTGTCTATAAAATCCCCCTAAAAATTAGGGGGATTTGTTAGGCAAGCGGGAGACGGGACTCGAACCCGCGACATTTTGCTTGGGAAGCAAACGCTCTACCACTGAACTACTCCCGCATGAAGTTCCCCTATCATACACGGCAAGCGCGCCGGTTGCAAGCGCCCGCGCCCGCAAGATATCTAAGCCCGTACATTGCCCTTATGGTGTCGTCTCGCCTCCCCGTTTGTTTGCCAACCCTGCTTTTGCGGGAATATTCCTGTGAATGGGGATAAGAAAATCATGGCAGCAGTTTTAGAAGAACGCAATACGGGAGACGCAACGCATACAGACCAACAGCAACCGATCCCCTTCTTGATGAACGACAAGGCGGGTGCGCTACGCACGACGGCGAGTGCGGACGAGATGCGCGACCTCGGGCGGGAGCAGGGCTTGGACCTGGACATCATCAGCACCACGTCGCCTGAGGATACGCAGGAGACCATCGCGCGGTTGGTAAGAAACGGCGCGACGCAGATCGCGGTCGCCGGCGGGGATGGCACCGTCGCCTGCGCCGTGCAAGCGTTAGCCGGGACCGGCGTCACACTCGGAATCGTCGCGCAGGGCACGGCGAACAATTTTGCTACCGCGCTCCGCTTGCCACAGGAT
The DNA here is from genome assembly GCA_014379275.1 of Armatimonadota bacterium. Lineage (GTDB taxonomy): Bacteria > Armatimonadota > Armatimonadia > Armatimonadales > Armatimonadaceae > JACMIU01. Next base: position 9,443 of record JACMMA010000473.1, read on the forward strand.
CTGCCTTCCGCACTCCGCGTGCTCAAGGATGGTGTGGCACGCGAGGTGGATCTGGGGCGGATCGGCGACCTGTATTTTACCGAGTCGGCGGGGATCGGGCTGTTCGCCGACGCGATGGTGCTCCAGGACCCGACCGACAAGAGTGTCCTGCGCACGCTGTGGACCGCGTTCCGGGTGCTTTCCTCGGCACGAGCGCGGCGCGTCAAACTGTACATCGACGGCGAGTTGCATACGGAGCGGGCGGTGATGTGCGAAGTGGCGAACAGCTTCCGCATGGGCTATGCGATGCCGATGGCTCCCGAGGCGAAACTCACCGACGGCGTACTGGACGTCGTGATCGTCGGCGACCTGAAACTGCACGAAGTGATCCCGTATTTTCGTGCGATGAAAGCGCAACTGCATCATACGCTACCGAAAGTGCAGGTCTTGAAAGCGAAAGAGGTGCGGATCGAATCGCGCCATACCATCAATGTACACTGCGACGATGCCGTGATCGGGACCACGCCGGTGACGATCTCGGTCGCGCCGCGCGCGCTGAAAGTACTTGTGGACAGGCTTTAGCGGATGATTGCGGGAGTAACAGGGGAGAAACAGCGATTCGCCCGGCTCGCGGCGGCACAAGCATGGTTCCGGGCGCGGCGCGGCCTGATCGCGGTGATGTTCCTGCTCGGTATTTTCGTCTTGCTCACGGTGGTCGCGAAGTCACCCGGCTTACGCGATTGGGACGCCGACGTTTCGCGCTTCGTTCAGCGCGGCGAAAGTGCGCCGCTGACCGCGATCGCGCGGGCGTTCACGATACTGGGCAACGGGCCGGTCCTGCTTATCGTATCGTTGTCGGCGTTCGCCTGGTTGTGGCGCACGCGAAAACCGGTCGCTGGTGCCTTACTGGTCGCGGCGATCTCGGGGCACCTGCTCAATATAGCCTTGAAAGCGGCGGTGAATCGCCCGCGTCCGAGCGAGGCGGACGAAGTCGCGAAGCTATTTGAAACGAACGGTTCGTCGTTCCCGTCCGGTCATGCGATGACAGCGGTGATGTTTTTCGGCTTTCTGGCGGTGTTGATCCAGGTGCATGTCCGCTCCCGTCCGCTCCGGCGGCTATTGATTGCGTTGACGACGTTTCTTGCTCTCGGGATCTGTCTGAGCCGTGTCTACCTCGGCAATCATTTCACCTCGGATATCGTGGGGGGGATCGCCGCGGGTCTGCTGTTCTTATTCGCCTGGGTCGTGGCTTACCGACGATGGGGGGCGGAGGAGTTTGCGCCCGTGGTGTCGAACAATCCCGGCAGCGACGTGCCGAACGCCGCAGCCATTTGAAACAAGGGAATCAGTAGACATGAGCGATACAGCGGAAACGTCGTCTCCGGCCGCGGTGGGATCGTCCCCTGCGGCACCGCGCGCCCTGCTCGTCGGGGCGGGTGGTATGGGTAAAACCTGGGGCAAGAATGTCAAAGGGCACCCGGAACTGGCGATGCTTGCCGGTTGGGTAGACCTGCGCGACGGCGCCGCGGCGGCGGCGGCGGATGAACTCGAACTGACCGGGGTCGTGACCGGCACCGACTTCGCCAAACTTCTGGCCGATGTCCGCCCCGATTTCGTGATCGATGTCACGATTCCGGAAGCGCATCATGATGTCACCGTTGCCGCACTGGCCGCCGGAGTCCCGGTCCTGGGTGAAAAGCCGATGGCGCACACGATGGAAGCGGCACGGGAAATGATCGCGGCGTCGGAACGGTCGGGGAAACTATACATGGTCAGCCAGAGCCGACGCTACGACGGACGCTTGCGGGCGTTCCGCGAACAGATCGCGGCGAATCTCGGCGCGGTCGGCATCCTGAACGCGGACTTTTACATCGGGGCGCACTTCGGCGGCTTCCGCGACGAAATGGACAGTGTGCTCCTGCTGGATATGGCGATCCACTCGTTCGATCAGGCGCGGTACCTCCTCGGAGACGCCGACCCGGTGTCCGTGTACTGCGAGGAGTTCAATCCGAGCTGGTCGTGGTACAAAGGGGACGCCTCCGCGACCGCGCTTTTCGAGATGGCGAACGGCGTACGGTTCACCTATCGGGGGTCGTGGTGCGCGGAAGGTTTGTCGTCCTCCTGGGAGTGTGATTGGCGTGCGGTCGGCTCGAACGGGACCGCGAAATGGGACGGGAACGGCGCGCCGGTCGTGCAGACGGTTCTGGGACCGAACGGCTTTATGTCCAAAATGAATGATGTCGCCACCGCCGAATTGCCGCAAAATGTCCCGGGCGGGATCGCGGGCAGTTTGCTCGACTTCGTGAACGCGCTGAAGACCGGTGCCACCCCGATGGGCGAGTGTCACGATAATATCAAGAGTCTCGCCATGGTCTTTGCCGCGATCGAATCGGCGAAGACGGGCCAGCGGGTGCCGATAGTCATCTGACAGATACCCACAAAAATGGGGTACAACGGGGCGACGCTCGGTAGCGGGCGACCCAATAATGCCGACGGGGATAGTATATTGACGCTTACAGCCATACCACTTAGATTAACACGATGCGCCAGCCGGGCTTTTCGCTCCTCTTTACAGCGACGCCTCGCGGGCGGACTTGCCTTGCTCGCGCTCGGAGCCGTTTCCCTCGGCGGGTGCGGCGGCAGCAACGACGACAAGGAGATTTTGAACTCGTCATCGCGTTCCAATTCGCTGTCGAGTTTGTTTGTCGTCACCGCCAGCGTGAGAAACCCGGGCGGAGCAGACACGGGCGCGGGTCAATATGACTGCTGGGTCGCCCAGCGTCCCAGCCAGCGCGATGAAGGGTTTTCGTTCATCGCCGCGAACGAGATCCCCGCCGGTCGCGGCATGGCTGTCGTTTACCCAACGAACCGCAACGTTTCCTTCGTCGGACGGAACACGCTGGTGGACCTGCAGGTCGTTTACGCGGAGGGGGTGGGCGAGGGTGTCGGACGGATCACCGATATCGGCAGCATACCGGCGTTCTCGCGGACCCCTTTCGGCTCATCGCGGCCGGTGAAATATGTGCTGTTCGTGCCTGCCGGTGACCTGGCACGTAGCGGCGCGGAGGTCGGCGATCTACTCTTTGTGCCGGTGAGTACACCCACAAATTAGTCGGAAACTGGTCGCGGGACGTATGCGGCGCGGCGCGGGGATGACCTACTGCGCCGCAACTTTTCCGACCCCGACACGTCCCTACAATGATGCTCACCCGCCGTGTACTGCTATCGTCGCTCGTCCCCGCGTTCGGAATACTCGCCGTGCCCGCCCAGGACGACGAAACGCCGGAAAAACGTTCTCCCCTGTTCCCCCGCCTGTTCCCGGAACCGACGGGCACAAATGGCTTCGAGGAGATCCTCCGCGCCGGGGAGCGAATCGCTGACGCGGAGCGAAACCGTACGATTATTAGAGCACCCTATCCCAGCCCACGACAGAATACCAACACGCTGTCGGTGAAGCGGGCGTATCTCGCCGACCCCGCTTCTCGCGCGGCGTTGTCGCTGTTGCGGCAGGGATTGCGAAAGCCGATACAGATCGCCCCGATTGTTGCATCGCCTGCGTATTACGAAATGTCCCTCCCGATGCTTCCACTGTCACGCCTGCTCGGGTTTCGCGTCCACGTCGGTTTCGCGGACGGCGACGGCGCGGCGGTCGTGAGCGAAGTGCTGGGGTTCCTACGATTCGCCGACGGCTTCAAGCCCGTCAGCGTCGTCTCGGGCTCGATAGGTGGTTCACTCGAACGGAATGTTCTGACCCCGCTGATCCGGGTGCACGACGGTTGGAGCGCACGTGACTGTGACCGGCTACTTGCCTTCGCCGAAACCCGCGCGAACGCTCCCGATCCCGCTCTCGCCGCGCTTACGGCGGAGCGGGAGTCGGCGCGGGCCGCGTGGGAGCGTTCGATGGCGAAGCCCGAGGAACTGGAAGAACTGTTCGAGTCAGCGGATACTGAGAATACGGGGGATGAGGAGACCGAGCGTGTCACGAAAGCCGAAATGTTCGCCGAACGCCTTCGCGCCGACAGCGGGGTGCGGGCGCGGGTCTGGGGCGAGATGGCGGACGCGATCAAAGTCCACTACGATCGCGTTACGGCACTGCTCGCCGACCCGACGAAGCGGATATTTCTCGACACGCCCGCCGAGGAGAAGAGCCGGTTCCACGAAATCACACTGCTCCTGCGTGGCTCGATGGTGATCGACGCGCACTTAGCGGTGCGGCAAGCGGTCGAGAACCGCCTGAACAACCAACTCCTCGCCACACACGCCGCGATCCGCCGCCACCGCTGGGAGAACGACCGCCTGCCCAAGACGCTGGACGAACTGAAACTCGGTGCCAACATCGTCACCGATCCGTTTACCGCGAAGCCGCTTTTATACGAGCCGGACCCGACCGGGAGCAACTACAAATTGGCGAGCGCGGGCGCACTACTCCCCGGCACGGACGGCAAGCCGGACGCGCGAGAACGATTTGCGCTTCCGCGCGAGTATCCCAAGTCGCTGAAATCTCCGGTGAAGTAAGGTGTTTCGGGGTTGTCACGCCCGGGGGTGACAACCCGGAAAAGGCACCAAGCCTCGCGCTTCGCAACCTTTCCCCCACCCACACGTCGCTATTATAGATGCTGACCCGCCGATTACTTTTGACCTCGCTCGTTCCCGCACTGGGAGCGTTCGCCGCGACCGTACAGGCACGCCCCGACGATGCCGAGGACGCCGCCGAACCGGAATCGCCACCTTTGTTCAATCGGCTGTTCCCGGAACCGACCGGTGCGAACGGATTCGAGGAAATGATCCGTGCCGGACAGCGGCTCGGCGAGGCGCGGGCGGAGTACCCACGTGCCCCCGATTTCACGCTCGACAAAAAACGCGCGTATCTCGCGGACCCGGCATGCCGGGAAGCGTTGGTGATTTTCCGGCGCGGCATCGCCAAGCCGCTCCGTATACCGGAAGACGACCCGGTCAACGGGAGCCTGATGGAATCGTTCGCGATGGTACGTTCGCTCGCCCGTCTGCTCGCGGCGGATATGTACGTCGCGTTCGCGGACGGCAAGAACGACGCCGCTATTCGCACCGCGGCGGACGGTTTGAAACTGTCCTACTCGCTCAAAGGCGTGTCCGTGATCGCCGGTCTGGTGGGCAGCGCGATGGACGCCATTCTGCTCACGACACTGGCGCGGGCGCGGGAAAACTGGAACGTAAAAGACTGCGCACGGTTGACGCGGCTTTCGACGCAGTGGCTCGCCGCGCCCGACCCGATAATCGCCGCGCTGTCCGCCGAGCGGGAACTGAGCTTCCGGTTTTTGCGGGGATGGCGCGACAGACCGGAGGGGATATACGATCAGTTGGAATCGCATTTCGCCGTGGACGAAGACGAGCCGGAAACCGCGCGATCCCGCGAAGCCGAAACGGTGGCGGCGACATTGCGCACCGATGCCGCCGTGCGGGAGCGTGTGTTCGGGGAGTTGTCCGGCGTGATCAATGAGCACTACGAGAAGGCGTTCGCGCTGGTGAAGAACCCGACCGGGCGTATGAGCATCGAGCCGAACGCGGAAACGGACGCGAACCGTCATCCCATTACCCTGATGCTGCGTAGCGTCGTCCTGTTGAGCGCGCCGAACATCGTGCAACGAAGCGTCGAGGACCGC
>JACMMA010000474.1 GCA_014379275.1 Armatimonadota bacterium
CCGACTTCCTCGTCCTTGTTGTCGCACTGCACGTCGGCGAGCGCGGGGATGATGTTGATGAGTGCGGTGCCGCCGCCGGGGACGATACCCTCCTCAACCGCCGCGCGGGTCGCCGAAAGGGCGTCCTCGTAGCGGTGCTTCTTTTCCTTGAGTTCGGTTTCGGTAGCCGCGCCGACCTGGACCACCGCCACGCCGCCCGCGAGTTTCGCGAGTCGCTCGTTCAGTTTTTCCTTGTCGTAGCTCGAATCGGTGTTCTCGATCTGCTTGCGGATCTGTGAGATACGCCCCTGGATGGACTCGACCGTTCCCGCGCCTTCGATGATCGTGGTTTCATCCTTGGTAATCGTCACGCGCTTGGCGGTGCCGAGCATGGAAAGGTCGACCGTGTCCAGCTTCATGCCGAGGTCTTCGGTGATGAACTTGCCGCCGGTCAGGACCGCGAGGTCTTCCATCATCGCCTTGCGTCGGTCGCCGAAGCCGGGTGCCTTGACCGCCGCGACGTTCAGGATGCCGCGGATCTTGTTCACGACCAGGGTCGCCAGCGCATCACCGTCGAGGTCTTCGGCGATGATCAGGAGCGGACGGCGGGACTGGGCGAGCTTTTCCAGGATCGGGAGCAGGTCGGCCGCCGCGGAAACTTTCTTCTCGTACAGGAGGATCGCCGGGTTCTCGATGACCGCTTCCATGCGCTCGGCGTCGGTCACGAAGTACGGCGAGATATAGCCCTTGTCGAACTGCATGCCTTCGACGACTTCGAGCGTGGTCGCGGTGCCCTTGGACTCCTCGACCGTGATGACGCCGTCTTTACCGACCGCATCCATCGCCTTGGCGACGAGGTCGCCGATCTCTTTATCGTTGTTGCCGGAGATCGCCGCGACTTGCGCGATTGCCGCGGAATCCGCGACCGGGGTGGCGTTGGCTTTGAGAGCCGCGACCGCCGCTTCTACCGCTTTGTCGATGCCGCGCTTCACGGCTAAAGGTGCGCCGCCCGCCGCGACATAGCGCAAACCTTCGTTCACGATCGCCTGCGCGAGAACGGTGGCCGTGGTGGTTCCGTCACCCGCGATATCGTTGGTTTTAGAGGCGACTTCGCGGACGAGTTGCGCGCCCATGTTTTCGAACTTGTCTTCGAGTTCGATCTCTTTCGCCACGGTCACGCCGTCTTTGGTGATGGTCGGCGAGCCCCATTTTTTGTCGATAACGACGTTGCGTCCGCGCGGTCCGAGGGTGACCTTGACCGCGTTCGCGACCGCATTGGCTCCGCGCTCAAGCGCACGGCGAGCCTGCTCATCGAATAGAAGTTCTTTAGCTGCCATAATATTTCTGCTCCTGATTTTTTGTTTGAACCGCCAAGACGCCAAGGAAGCGGAGACCGGAAAAGGTAGAAAGATTCTTAAAACCTTCTCTTACCTCCGCGTCCTTGGCGTCTTGGCGGTTAGAAAAATTAACTCTTGATTGCGTAGATTTGATCTTCGTCTAAGATCATGACGGTGTCGCCGCCGAGTTTGAACTCGGTGCCGCCGTACTTGCTGTAAACGACCACGTCGCCTACTTTTACCGTCAGGGTGCGGCGTTCGCCGTTATCCAGGACGCGTCCGTTGCCGACTGCAACGACCGTGCCTTCTTGCGGCTTTTGCTTCGCAGCGTCGGGCAGGATGATACCGCCTGCAGATTTTTCTTCGGCTTCGGCGGGCTTGACAACGACCTTATCACCGAGGGGTCGGATGTTCATACGAATTTCCTCCGTGCAAAAAACTTCATGTTTTTTCGCAATATTTTGGCAGACGATTAGCGCGACTGCCAACGCCGATTATAGCGCGGAGGCATCGGTATGTCAAGGTTATCGTGCGGCGCGTTGCTGCTCTTCCTGTCGGCGTTTACCGAGGAAGCCGCCGACTGCGCCAGCCGCCGCCCCCCACAATGTGGTCACCAAGTACTCGCCGTTCATGGAAAAGCCGGATTTTATGCTCAGAGCGGTGGGGCCGGCGTACTGCGCAACGTAAGCGATGAAAACGCCGGTGGCGAGACCGAGTCGCCAGTCACGCCGACGCCAGCCGAGCCAGAGCGCGAGTGCCGGCGGCAACCAGTAGAAGAGGAATTGCAACGCGAAAACAGTTAGCGAGTTGGTCGATAGATCGAACATCGAAAAGCCGCCCGGGGCGAGCAGGATGAACGCCGCGACGCATGCCCCGTAAACGACACCGGGTAACGGCGTCAAAAGCATTTCGCGCACGGAAAGCGGACGCAGAGCGGTGTTCACCGATGAGATCTGCGTTCGATACCCCCCGGTGACCTCACCGAGAGCACGCCGGACGGCGTCCGGAGAAAGTCCCGATTCCCTTCCTAACGCCTCTATCTGCGGGGTAGATAGGGTCTCGACTTCTTGTTGCTCCAACTCAGACGCACGTGCCAGCACACGCCGAACGGTCCCGCTGTCGTACCGGGTGTCCACTGCTTTTTCGGTGTTTCGTAGAGATGCCATGACGTTCTATATGTAGCCTTGCCGATGACTAAATAAACAAGCGATTGGGAACTTCGTAACGTTGCGGCGAAATTTCTGCCGAGTAGACGTTGCTTATAAGGGAATCAGTTTCGCCTTCCAAAGCGGGTATACTCGCTGTGCGCGAACACAGATCGCGCTTGTTTAGAAGGGATTGTTTCTATTTCTATGAATAAACAGCAAATACGCCAGGCGTCTGATATGTGCTTCTTACTCGGATTCCTTTCCGTTGCCGGTTCGATCTTCACCTGGTTCTTCAGCAAGCGTGACGGCACGCCCGAAGGGAACGCGCACGGCGAGCGGTTCGGCATCTTCGTCGGGCTGTGGGCTCCCACGTTTTTGATCATCTCCGACCGTTTGAAGGGTTACGCCGACGACCTGCCCGAAGGCAAAACGTTGCCGTAGGTGTAAGCGCGTTTCTTACGATCATGGTGGGCACCCAGTCCCGCGGGGTCGGGTGCGCCCCATGACGATTCCTCCGGGCGTCGCCCCACTCAGGTACGTGCTAAGAACGCGGCTATCAGAGACGTAACCTTATCCGGCTCTTCCTCATGCGGCCAGTGGCCCGCCCCAGAAATCGAATGGCATTCCGCGCCTGGGAAGGCATCATGCCAGTGGTGCAGTGTTTTCGGACCGAATACCGGGTCGCTATCTCCCCAAACGAGTAGCATCGGTTTGGAACCGAGTGCGTCCCGCCGTTTCCACAGATCGCCGAACCAGTCGCTGGAGTCGAGCAAGGAGCACAACAAAGCGAACATCGGTGCGCGGCTAGAGGGCGTATCGAACGGTGCGAGATAATGACGATAAACGGCGGGGGTTAATTTCCTTTTGTCGCCGTAAGCGGCAGGCAGGATAACCTTCATCTCCAGGTTGGCACGCTCGTACAAGAAGCGACCGAGCGGATTTGCCAGTAGCCGTGCCCCTCCGGCGAGAGATTTTTCTTCTCTGGAGTTCCACAGCCACGAATTGAGGACGATTACGGAGCGCACATTCTGTATGTGCTCGAACCCGTATGCCAGACCGATCGGTCCGCCGAAGTCATGCAACACGAACGTTATGTCGTCGAGATCGAGGGACCGCATCCAGGCGGCGAAGCGTCGGGCGTGTGCCTCCGGTCGGTAATCTATACCGGCCGGTTTATCAGACAGTCCGAAGCCCAAATGGTCGGGAGCCAGGCAGCGGTACTGGCTCGATAAGGCTTTCACTAAATGCCGCCATTCAAACGACCAGGTAGGGGTCCCGTGAACGAACACGAGGGGACGTCCCCTACCCTCATCTATGTAATGCATCCGCCCTTCTTCCAGTTCAAAGAAGCGCGGGGGGAACGGGTACTCCGCAGTGTCCAGCCAGGACGGAGACGATGTCATAATTTTTACTCTGAAGCGATGAGATGCATCGTCAACACAGGTGAATCACCTAAGGAATCAGAACGATCTTGCCGTACGCGCCGCTTTCCATCACCGCGTCGTGCGCCTTCGCGGCGTCGGCGAGGGGGAACGACTTGCCGACGACGGGGCGCAACACTTCGTTCATCAAGCCGGTGTACAACTGGGCATGGATCGAGCCGATCTCGG
>JACMMA010000475.1 GCA_014379275.1 Armatimonadota bacterium
AACACCCTGCTGGAAGTTGGCTGGAGCCTGCCGCCGCTGCTACTCGGGCTGGGAGTCTTCTTCTGGTCGGCTAGAGTGTACACCCAGGTATACACCGTCCCGAAAAATGCCAAGGAAGTTTTCGTGATCGGCAAGCAGTGGATGTGGCACCTGCAACATACGAACGGCATCCGGGAAAACAACGAGCTTCATATCCCGGTCGGCGAGCCGGTCAAGATCGTGATGATTTCGCAGGACGTGATTCACGCGTTCTACGTGCCCGCGTTCCGACTGCAGCGTATGACCCAACCGGGGCAATACACGACGTTCTGGTTCACGCCGACCAAAGTCGGTAAGTATCACCTGTACTGCAATATGTATTGTGGCACCCAGCACAGCGAGATGGGCGGTTGGGTGTATGTGCAAAGCCGGAGCGATTACCAGAAGTGGGTCGCCTCCGCGGTACAACCCGTTGCGACAGGCGGCTACCCCGACAAAATCGGCGGGCTGACGGCGGGTCAGCGCGGCGCGGCGTTGTACGAGAAGTACCAGTGCGCGTCGTGCCACTCGTCGGAAGCGGTGCAACGCGGGCGTGGTCCGTCGCTGGTCGGTCTGTTCGGCAAAACGCGGCAACTGGCGAACGGTAAGAAAGTCGTCGCGGACGATGGTTACCTGCGCAATGTGCTATATTACCCGCAGGATTACCCGCTCGCGGGCTGGCCGCAGGGCATGCCGTCCTACAAAGGCTCGCTCAGCGAGGAAGATGTGTTGCAGATCAACGCGTATGTGAAAACGCTGTCGGCGGCGAAACCCACACCGGGCGGTCCGCAACAGCAGGGCAACGGCACGTTGCCGGAGCAAAATAACGGAGGAGTCAGCGACCGCGAAGGAGCGCGCGCTGCGAATACCGACAACCAGCAATGGCGGTATATGTATGGAGGGGAGCGATAGAGTATGAGCGTCCAGGCATTTGACGCGCCGGAAGATGGCGCGAACCGGGGACGTGTGGCGGTCGTGGATCGCGAGCCAGAAAGTCTCGCTACCGACTCTATACACGCCAAAACGACCGGCGATGGCATGCCGCGCTGGCATTATATCAACGCGGCGAACACGATTCAGTCATGGCTGTTTACGGTGGACCATAAGCGGATCGCGATGCTGTATCTAGTCAGCATCTCGATCATGTTCCTGCTCGGCGGCGCCGCGGCGGGCATGATTCGGGCGGAGTTGACCAGTCCGAAGGGGCAGGTTTTGTCGAGCGAGGCATACAATAAAATGTTCTCCTCGCACGGCATCATCATGGTGTTCTTCTTCCTGGTGCCGTCCATTCCCGCGACCATCGGAAACTTTTTGATCCCGATCATGATCGGGGCACGTGACCTGGCGTTCCCACGCTTGAATCTGCTGTCCTGGTACCTGTACATGATCGGCGGGACGATGACGCTTTCCGCGATTTTCTTCGGCGGGGTGGAAACCGGGTGGACGTTCTACACGCCCTATTCGTCGGTATATGCCAACTCGAACGTCGCGCTGGCCATTGGCGGCATCTTTATCGCCGGGTTCTCTTCGATCGCGACGGGTTTGAACTTCATCGTCACGATCCACAAGATGCGTGCGCCGGGGATGACCTGGTTCCGCTTGCCGCTATTTATCTGGGCGATGTATGCGACTTCGGTGATTATCATCCTCGGAACGCCGGTGGTTGCAATCACGCTCCTGCTGGTCGTCGCAGAGCGCATGCTCAACATCGGTTTCTTCTCGCCGGAACTCGGCGGGGACCCGGTGCTGTTCCAGCATATGTTCTGGTTCTACTCGCACCCGGCGGTGTACATCATGATGTTGCCGTCGCTCGGTGTCATCAACGAACTGATCGCGGCGAACACCAAGAAGCGTATTTTCGGCTACTCGTTCGTGGCGTTCTCCAGCATCGCCATCGCGGTCTTCGGGTTCCTTGTTTGGGGACACCACATGTTCGCCACATCGCAGAGTATGTATTCCTCGATGGTGTTCTCGGTGATCTCGTTCCTGGTCGCCGTGCCGTCCGCGATCAAGGTCTTTAACTGGCTGGCGACGATGTACAAAGGGTCTATCGAGTTTTCGGCGACCATGTACTACGCGCTGTCGTTCATCGGACTGTTTGTTATCGGTGGTCTGACCGGTCTGTATCTCGCGGCACTCGCGGTAGACATCCACCTGACGGCGACGTACTTTGTCGTGGCGCACTTCCACTACATCATGGTCGGCGGCGCGCTGACCGGGTACATGGGGGCTCTGCATTTCTGGTGGCCGAAGATGACCGGACGTTTGTACCCGGAAGGTCCGGCGAAAATGTCGGCCATCATTCTGTTCGTCGGCTTCAACCTGACGTTCTTCCCGCAGTTCATCGCGGGCTACCTCGGGATGCCGCGGCGCTACCACTTCTACGCGCCGGAGTATCAGGTCTGGCACGTGCTGAGTTCGGCGGGGGCGTCGGTTCTCGCCATCGGTTTGATCATCCCGGCGATCTACTTTATCTGGTCGCTCAAAAACGGCAAGGTCGCGGGACCGAACCCGTGGGGCGCGGTGGGTCTGGAGTGGAATATCCAGTCGCCGCCTGTAACACACAACTTCGACACGGTCCCGGTAGTCACCTGGGAAGCGTACGAGTATCAGCAGCGCGATGAGGACGAGGCGCAACTAGACCGGGATTCCATGCCCGGTGCGCCGAGTAATCGGGAAGGTGCATCCGTATGAGCCTACGGGCAGCAATAGCCGGGACCGCCCCGCCGAAAGGCGGGGGGCACGGCGGAATCATTGACCAGCCGGTCGCGCACCAGTTCGAGGATATCGACCAGCAGAACGAGTGCTATATCGTCGGCATGTGGACGTTCCTGGTCACAGAAATCATGTTCTTCGGGGCATTGTTTCTGGCGTACTCGGTGTACCGGACGCTGTACCCGGCGACATATCTGGACTGCCACCGATTCCTGGATATCAACCTCGGGACGCTGAACACCGGCGTGCTGCTGTTTTCGTCGTGGAGCATGGTGATGGCGGTCGTCGCCAACCAGCACGGCAGAAAATGGCCGATGATGATCTGGCTGTCGGTGGTCATCGCCTGTTCGTTCGCGTTCCTCCTCATCAAGGCGGTTGAATACAAGAGCAAAATCGACGAGGGCTTGTGGGTGGGCAATTTCGACTACGCGAAAGCGAACACCGAATGGATCCACCATCACGAGAAGCACGGCGATGAGAGTGCCAAAACAGGCGGCAGTTCTGTCGAGGGCGCGACGGAAGCTCCGGAGCACGATTCCACGGCGGGTATAGAAGCCGCGATCCCCGGATCGAACGTGACGGCTGATCCGGGCAAACTGTTCGCGCATGAGGCGAAGCTGGTGTTCAAGGAGTACCCGTCGGTGCGCGAACTTGCCGCCGGGTATCGTTACACAAACCCGACCTACTCCACGGTGGACAAGATCGAAAGCGGACCGTTTACATCGTATCAGGGCGGACCGAGTTTCGTCGAAACGGCGTCGAAGCGGGCGCAACTTTTCTTCTCGATCTATTTCGGGATGACCGGCTTGCACGCGATCCACATCATCATCGGCATCGCCATGATGGCAACGATCATCGGTTTGCGATT
>JACMMA010000476.1 GCA_014379275.1 Armatimonadota bacterium
CGTTCTGCGGGTGCAACGATTTCAGGACCGCGAAAACCTCGTCGGCGGCGGCATCGGCACTCACGCCGTCCGCGGCGCGGGCTGTCAAGCCGGCGATCTCCTCGGTACCAGTCATACGCTTCTGGTAGGATGCGAGCGGGATGTAAACCTTCTCATCTTCCGAGGGCTGCCCGAACGCCCCTTTGCCCTTGTACTCCAGCAGCCCGACCACGGTGTAGGGGACGCGTTCGCCGTTCAGATTTACGACAATCGGTTTCCCGAGCGGGTCCGCGCCCTTGCCGAACAACTCGTTGCGGATCTTGTCGCCGATGACACACACTTTAGACCAGTCCGCGCTGTCGGCTTCCTCGACGAAACGCCCCTGCGCGATTTTGATCGTGTTAACCTCCGGGTACCGCTCCGTCACCCCGACCATCGTCCCGTTGTAGTTCTTTTTCCCGTTCTCGAACTTCGCACCCGTGTCGGCGTTCGGCACAATCACCTTGATGCTACCCAGACGCCGTTCGATGGTGCGAATATCCTCCAAACGCAGTCCGGCGAACGAGCCGCGCCGTCCGTTAGAATCGCGCTTCGGGGCGTAGAACGCAAACAGAAGATTCGCGCCGTCGCTTTCAAAATCTTTGACGACTTTCTGACGCGCCCCCTGCACGATCGAGATCATGATAATCACGGACATGACGCCGATGATCACGCCCAGCATCGTTAAAAATGAGCGAAGTTTATTGGCGTTGAGTGCTTCAAGAGCGAGACGGATGGAATCGAGAAAGTTCATACATCCCCTTAGACACCACAACGATGGTTTTGGTTACGCGATGTAAAGGGGTGATCTATAACGCGCGTTGATTTTTTACTCTCACAATGCTATACTTTCAAACAGTTCCGGGCTAAAGAGGTAGTACGACCTGCATGGATGTGATGGCACAGTTCGAGAAAGCGATACAACACAAAGTCATCGGCGAATACGATGAGGCACTGGCGGCGTTGCGCCCCTTGCTTCAGACGCACCCCGACAACGCCGAGGTGTACCACGAACTGGGTCTGATCCATTCGTTCAAAGTAGACATGGACGAGAGCATTTACTACCTGGAAATGGCGGTCCGTCTGTCCCCCCAGAGTGTCCCGTATATGCTGGACGCCGGAAAAACACATGCCATGTTCGGGAACGACGACAAAGCGAAGGCGATCTTCGAATACATATTGAAACTCGATCCGGTGAACGTAGAGGCGCAGAAAAATCTCGCCTTTTATAGTTAGAGGCGACAGTCACCGTGCCGCGTTCGCGCCTTCTTGCTCTGTTCGCACTCCTTTTCCTACCGCTGTTCCTATTCCACCGCCCGTTGTTACTCGGCGAAGCGTTCGTTCCCGCCGATTTGCTTTCGTATCTATCCCCGTGGAAATCGGTTTATCCTCCGACCGAGGATTCCCCGCGATGGAATGTGCTTCGATTCGACGGCATCACACAGTTTTATCCCTGGCGCGTCGAGGCCACACGACAGGTACAAGCCGGACGGCTACCGGTATGGAACGAGCATCAGTTCGCGGCGAACGGCGGCACCCCACTTCTCGCGAACTCCCAGTCCGCGCCGCTTTATCCGTTGCATGTTCTGTTTTACCTTGTTCCGCTGCGGTACATTTGGTATGTTTTCGGTCTCGTCTCCGCGCTACACCTTCTGATTGCGGCGAGCGGGTTGTATGTTTTGCTCCGGGCGTACGGACTACGACGCGGGAGTTGTGTGTTAGGCGCCGCCGTCTGGACGCTATCTGCTCCGATCATCTGCTGGCTCTCACTCCCTTCTTTTCTTGGCGTCGCGTGCTGGCTTCCATGGCTCCTACTTTTGATTCGTGTCGCGCACACGGATGCGGGAACCCGCACCGGGAGACTGGCGACGCTGGGGGCGGGCGGTGTCGCCGGAACCCTGATCCTGGCGGGACACTTGCAAATCGCGTTGTATACCCTTCTTGCCGCGCTCCTTTACGCGGCGTTCTGGGGGTTCCTATCGTTTCGTTCGGGGCACGTTTCGGTGCCGCGCTGGATAGGGGGCGTGCTCCTGGTAGTGACCCTCGCCGTCTGCTTCGCCGCGCCCCAGGTGTTGCCCGCAATCCAGTTATCGCGGATTTCGCACCGCGCCGTGACCGAGAAGTCGATCGGCTTATACAACGCGAACAACGGCTCCGCTTTGCCGCCGCGTTCCTTCGTGACGTTCCTGATCCCTGACTTTTACGGACATCCGAACCACGGCTTTCATTGGAACAACAGCGATCTGCGCGACGCATCCGGACGGTTCGGTAACAACTATGCGGAATGGGCACTTTACACCGGTATCTTGCCGCTTCTGCTCGCCCTGTTCGCGATTGCAACCCCGGGTATGCGAGCCCCCCCGCCCCCGATCCTGGGGGAGCCGGAGGTTGGGAAGAACCGCCCACCGACACCCGTATCCCCTCCGGCTCGCGGGAACTCCGTTCCCGCAGCTCCCCCAGGATAGGGGGCGGGGGGGCTCGCATACCCGGGGTTGCAAACGCGAACAGGGCGAGCAG